>CAXGSZ010000132.1:0-6577 GCA_964012455.1 uncultured Alphaproteobacteria bacterium | reverse complement strand
TGCAGCACATGAGGCAATTCCCGGAGAACCGCGTTACACCTTTCAATTGGCGCGCTTCGGGTCCCGAGATGGCTTACGTAATCAACGATGCGGAGGCCAAGCTCGTCGTCTATGAAGAACGATCTGCCGCCGCCGCTATGGTGGCTGTTGCCGAAGCCGGATTTCCAGAGGATGAGGTTATTCGCCTCGACGGTGGCGTCGGTGTTGAGTTCGTAGCAGTGGCGGATGGTAAGCCTTACGATGGTCTTCAGTTGTCAGCGGAAAACGCGATTTGCCTGATGCTCTATACTTCCGGGACGACCGGGCGTCCCAAAGGTGTGCCAAGGTCTCACGCCGCGGAGCGCATCGCCGCACTGAATTGCATATCGCAACTCCACTATCGTCACGGCGAAGTCGCTCTTGGCGTGATGCCACTGTTCCACACGATGGGCATTCGCAGTCTTCTGATGTCGGCATTTCTCAACGGATGTTTCGTTTGCATGCCGGCTTACGACACGGAAGCAGCTCTTGGGTTGGTCGAACGCGAACGGATTAGCTCGTTGTTCTTGGTGCCGACAATGTTTCACGATATCGTGCATCACGAGCGCCTCTCGGAGTTCGACCTCTCATCGGTCAGCAATATTGGCTATGCGGGAATGTCGATGACGACGGCGTTAGTCGAGAGTTGTGCGGCGCTCTTCCCCGATGCGGAATTCAGCAATTTCTACGGCTCTTCGGAAATCTATACGTTCTCGGTTCGTAATAATTTGGCCGAGAACCCTGGTTCCGCCGGGCGCGCAGGCATTGGCCAAATCTTGCGCGTTGTACGTGCCGATGCGGACGAGCGGGTCGGTCCTGAGGAACAAGTTCCGGTTGGCGAGACTGGGGAAATTATCGCTAGTATGAATGCCCTCGACGCCTTCGCGGGTTACTGGAAACGACCGGATGCCGATGAGAAGTCGATCCGTGACGGATGGTATTTCACCGGTGATCTCGGCCGCTTTGATCAGCATGGTGAAATTTATGTGCTCGGCCGTGTCGACGACATGATCATTTCAGGCGGCGAGAACATCTATGCCGAGGAGGTCGAAGATGTGCTGGCAAAGTCGCCCGATGTTTTGGGCGTAGCCGTCATCGGTATGGAGGATGAACGTTGGGGTGAGCGCGTGATGGCGTTTATCGAGCCGGCCGGAAACGATGTTTCAGCGGCGCGTCTGGATGCGTTCTGCCTCGATAGTGGTCTCGCACGGTTCAAACGGCCAAGGGCTTACGCTTTTGTGCGCGCGATTCCCCGCTCTGCTTCGGGGAAGCTGTTGCGACGGCATTTGCGCACCGGCGAATACGAGCTACTTAGCGATTACGACAACACGATCTAGGGAATTACGAAATGAAACGGGACTACGCGGAACGGCGCGGTGATATATTGCGCGAATTGGATGGACTTCGGGTAAAGGTGGATACGAAACGCAAGATCGGACATCTGATTCTCGACCGGCCTCCGCTAAATATTGTCTCCTTTAAAGGGCGCGCTCAAATTCGCGCGATTATCGAAGCGTTCGATGAGGATGACGATGTAGGAGTGATTGTCATACGAGGCGCCAACGATGTTTTCAGTTCCGGTGGCGACGTCAAGAAGTTTCCCAAAATTCCCAAGAACAAGATGTCCGACCTGGCTGACAATATCGGTGCACCGGAGCGTTGCTCCAAGCCGGTTATTGCGGCCATCGAAAAATATGCATTTGGAGTCGGTTTCGAGCTATGCTTGGCCTGTGATTTTCGCTTTGCGACAAAAGATGCCCTGGTAGGCTTACCGGAATCGGCGATTGGCCAGATGCCGGGTTCGGGCGGCAGTGCCCGTGTTGTCCGCCTCATCGGAATGACGCGGGCCAAGGATATGGTCATGCTGGGTAAGCGCGTCCCGGCACCCGAAGGTAAGGAAATCGGTCTGCTGACCGATATTGCCGCAGATAGTGCCGCGCTCACAGATATGATTCATGACTACGCTGCGAGGCTGAATGCCCTGGCACCGATCTCGATGCGGGCGCTCAAAAGGGTGCTTAATTCCGCGCTCGACAGCCCTCTGAGTGTCGCACTTGATGTCGAAGGCCATTCTTACGAGAAGCTTCGCTGGACGGAGGATTACATGGAAGGAATCAACGCTTTCAGCGAAAGACGAAAGGCCGAATATAAAGGAAAGTAGACGTTCGGCGCTTTTGTGGGTGTAATTTGCTGGGTGCAATTGGGGGGTGAGTGAATGAGCGAGGACGCCGCGTCGACCCGTCACATCTCGATGAGGGGCGGCGGTTATTATTCGAAGGCAACGACTGGGGCGAAGGATGTCATTGATGGGGGTACGCCGCTGATTCTGGCGGCGTTGGCTTCGATGGATATTACCGATGAGGCGAGACCGTTCACAATGGCGGACACAGGGTGCGCTGACGGTGGCACGTCGGTAACGATGGTGAATGCTGTGCTTTCCGAGGTGCGGCGTCGGGCGCCACACCGCCCGATTCAAATGGTCTATACAGATCTGCCGCGCAATGACTTCAGCCAAGTCTTCCGCAATATTCATGGAGAGACAGATATCGAGACGTATGTCGGTGACATCGACAACCTCTATGTCTTTGCCTCGGCAACGTCTTTTCACAAGCCGATCTTCCCGCCGGGGACTTTGAATCTTGGGTTTTCGGCGACCGCGTCCCACTACATCAGCGAGAAGCCGTGCACGATCGCGAACCATGTCCATATGGTTGGCGCTAAAGGTGCGGAGCGGGACGCTTATGTCGAGCAAGGCTGCGTCGATTGGGAAAGCATGCTGCTTAATCGTGCCAGTGACCTGGACGTCGGTGGAAAGCTGGCGCTGTTCAATTTCGGGATCGATGAGGAGGGCCGGTATCTCGGAGCGACCGGCGGCGTAAATATGTTCGATACGTTTTCGGAAATCTGGGCCGAGTTTCGTGACGACGGTGTTATTACGGCAGAGGAATACAGGGATACAAACTTTCCGCAGTCCTACCGTACGGTGGAACAATTCACCGCGCCGTTCCTGCAGGAAGACAACCCGGTCTACAAGGCCGGGCTCCGTATGGAGCATGTTGAGACGCGGGTTGTGGCATGTCCGTATGAGGTAGATTTTCGAGATCACGGCGACGCGGCGAAATTTGCGCGCGAATACATCCCGACTTTGCGATCATGGTCGGAGACGACCTTCGCGGCCGGTCTGTCGCCGACCCGCTCGTCGGAAGAGGCACGGGATATACTTGATCGCTATTTTGATGCCTACGAGGCGCGGGTGCGAGAGAGGCCCGCGGGTCACGCTATGGATTACGTCCATTGTTACTTGATTGTCGAGAAGGTGTGACTGAAGCACTTGAAATGACGGTTGGCCTGAGGCCGCCAGAAGAAGTAATGCGCCTTGACCGGCTTGGCGCCGCTTTCCCGACGCGATTGAGTTTCATGCGTATCCTGTTGCGCTGCATGGGGCACGAAGGATGGCGCGTCGAACAGAAGCAGTTCGACCTCGACGATAGGGGTTATGGGCGCGCGCTTTATCAAGTGACGGCGCCTTCAGCTACATACAGCCTGATTGCCTATTCACAGTTCCTCGACCCGGCCGAACGAACCGACCGCGTCATCGCAGAAGCTTGGGACGTGACGTTCGTCCTGTTCGATGGCGTTCCCGATCCAGAAGATGTCGAGCGCTTGGCACAGGAAGCACCGAAGCAGGAAGCCGGCCGTTACAGGTGCACCGACCTTGTGCTGAGTCGCGCTAACAAAAGCTTGCGGCTGTTCAACCATGTTGTTGATAAGCTCTCGCAAGGTGTGCAGCCGGACGAAGATTTGTTGATCGAAATTGGCTACTTGATGCGAACCACCGCAGTGTACGCCAATGGTAAATTTGGCCTGGCGGACCGCAAGGTGTATGCAGACCGCGAGGCCCTGGCAGCGCCCTTTCAGGTGGAGATGCTGACGGTCTATCTCATCCGCTGTTTCACGTTCGATCTTGTGGAACACATCGCAGGTCAGCGAAACGCGGAACATGCCGTTCCGTTGGATCGTGCGTACAAGCGGTATCTAGGGATCGGCAATGCGACGGGACTCGGCATGGCGCCATTCCTCGTCAGTCACCCGGCATTAATACACAAGTGGTTCTATGCCCGTGAAACCGCGTTGGCTCGCATCCGATCCGTCAAGCGTGCAAGTCCCGCAGTAATGGCGCATTTCATGCAGGTGCTGAATCGCTGCGTACGACACATTCATGAATGGTCCGTTGAAGATAAAGAGCAAACGCGTCGCATCAAGACGCTGAGGCGCGAATCTCGGGTGCTGCAGGAGTGGGTCAGCCAGATTGATACCGAGACCGGACGTCCGTGGGATATTCTATACTCGCGGGCCGCTTTGATGTTTTCCCTGGAGGGGCAGGAGTTCCTCGTCTCTTTGCTGTTGGAACCGTACCCGGATCTTATAGATGACCTGGCAGACGGATTGTTCGCCGACCCGGAACCGTTGGTCAATCCGGCGATGACGCTGCAGGAACTCGTCGGCATTCTGCGCGAACGTTATGACTGGGTCCTGGCGATCGATTTTGACGCGCCGAAAGCGGACCGCTACGTGTGGTACTACTCGGAAGAGAAGCTCGAGCCGAGGCGGGGTGAAAGACGGGCGGAGATCGGCGATGAACAAGAAATGGCTGTCGCTACGGCCCAGGATATCCGGCAGCTGTGGTCGGTTGTCGATGAAATGTCCGAAGGGACCGTAGCAACTCTCTTGCGCGCGTGGCCAGATTTCCGCCATACCGTAAATCGCGTGCAGATAGCGGCCGACCATGCGTATTCAGAACTCCGCGATAATCTCGTTGGCGAAGACTGTCGGCCTGTCGATATTCTCCGCGCCAAGCTCGCGTATTTCGGTGCGAGCAAGTTCGATCCGAAAGGCGATCTGTGGACACGCATTACGATGTATCAGGGTGCACCGCTTCCCGAAGAGATCTCCGATTCAGACGATTGGAGTTTTCCGGCGCTGCGGGTGTCCGTTGAATGAATAGTTTCCCGGACACCAAACTTGATGTTTCTGATGCCGAGTTGGATGTCACGCTCCAGAAGGCCTGTGTCGGGACTGGGCTGGACCTCGGTACCGGTATTGAGTTGGCACGTGCCGCTCTGACGATGCGGTACGCCGGGATAGATCCGGCAACCGTATTTGCAAGCGCCTTAAGTTATTACGATACAGGCGATGCAGGGAAAGAACACGACTATATTTCGGCAATTTCCGACGGTCCATCGCTTTGCGACGATTTCATCGTCAAGACCAATTGTGGGTCCAACATTTTCGTTGATTGCCCACTCATCGTGCTCGCAATATTGGCGGCGCGGGGCTGTTGTGGACGGATGATTATGACGGATGGTGACGGGGACGCGGTTTTTGGTAACTATGCGTTCGCCATGAAGGACGGTACACTGTCTGCTGCGTTGGCGCCGAATATGATCGAACTCCGGCAAGAGCCTGTCGATAACTCCGTGGCGAACGATCGTGGATGCCGAGATGTTAGTGCGGTCGACGCTGCATCCTGGCGAGAGATTTGCGGTTTGGCGGACAGGTGTCTCGTCTCCGGATCGGAGGAATCGCGGCTGAACGACGCGGGTGCAGGTCTTGTAGACGAAGACTGATTGGCTAACGTCACTTCGAATGGCAACATACGAAGTAGGTTGGTCAGAGTAGGAGACACCTGATGAACGCCGCCTTGGATTCAATTGCTGAAACATATACGAACGACGGCTTCGTGTTCCCTTTTGATGTTGTGTCGGAAGCGGAAGCCAAGGCGGTGCGGGCGGATCTTGAACGCGCGGAGGCCGAATGTGCCGACGATCCTGAAAAGCTGGCGCTCGTTCGCTCTTATCCCGACCGTTTGATTCCGTCGTTCGACGCGCTTGTGCGCAATGAGCGTCTAATCGAAGCGGTGAAGCCGATCCTTGGCCCCGACTTGATGGTGTGGAGTTCCGGTCTTTTTATCAAGGAGCCTAATACCTCTCACGTCGTTTCCTGGCATCAGGACCTGACCTATTGGGGACTGAGCGAAGTCGACGAGACCACGGCATGGGTTGCGCTGTCGCCATCTAATCTGGATAGTGGCTGTATGCGCTTTGTTCCAGGGAGCCACAATCGTCGATTGGTCGATCATAGGGACACATTTGATCCGAACAATCTTTTGACGCGTGGCCAGGAGATTGCCGTGGATGTCGATGATGCAGATGGCGTCGATGTGGTGCTGCAGACGGGACAGGCGTCGCTACATCACGGACATCTGTTCCACTCATCGGGACCGAATACGACCGATGATCGCCGTATCGGCTCTGCCATTCGCTATATTAAGCCTTCGATGAAACAGCGCACGGACGACAAGACCCTCGTCACGCTGGTTAGCGGAGAGGATGCGTTCGGCCATTTCACCGTCGCCGGATCGCCAAAGGGCTGGCTCAACGAAGATGATTTTGAGTTATGCCGGCGTGATTCAGAAATTAAACGGCGTGTTCTCTATGAAGGTGCGGATACAGACGAAGGCAAGCGCTACTAGTCTGATCAGCGATGACGATGTGGCGTC
>CAXGSZ010000131.1:0-6579 GCA_964012455.1 uncultured Alphaproteobacteria bacterium | reverse complement strand
AGGTCGATCAAATGCATCGAGCCTGCCTTGCCGCGGGCACTGCCGTCGCGTTTGCCGTACAATTCCGCCATCATGGAATTGAGATCGCCCCCCTTCGCAAGATAGAGTGCGTGTCCGCGATAGGTTCCAAAGACGATGTCATTTGTCGAGAGCGCCGCACAGACACCAACAGAAACGGATTCTTGACCGATGGACAGGTGTACCGGGCTCTTGATGCGATCCGAAGGGTAGAGGCGGACAATTTCTTCCTCTACTCGGCGAATTCGATACAAGCTTCTGTAGAAAGTCTCGTCTGTATGCTCGGCCACTTTTCCGCGGTGCGTCGCTGGGAATTTCCAAGTTATGTTTTTACTAGATATCGGCACGTTGGACCAGAATATAACGACATATAGTGTCGACTTGGAAATTATGATTTCCGGTATCATGTTACAATTAACCCGACGCAGTGACGGAGAACGGTCGTGAATGTGCAAGAGACTATCGAAAATAAGATTACCGAAGCTCTATCGCCGAGTTATCTAACGGTTATGAATGAGAGCTTTATGCATAGCGTGCCACCGGGGTCGGAATCACATTTCAAATTGGTGATTGTTACTGAATCCTTTGACGGTGTTCCTCGTGTCAGGCGTCATCAGACAGTCAACGGAATTCTGAAGGATGAACTCGCAGGGCCTTTACATGCATTAAGCATGGAAACATTGACACCCGAGGAGTGGGAGCGAAAGGGCGGCGTTGTGCGTGAATCGCCAAATTGCCTTGGTGGTGGAAAACGCCCGAGTTAGCTTGTGACCTGCGGCGAGCTTCGAGCGAGCCGATTTGGAAGGTGTCTTTGAGATCGCATCTTTTGCTATCGGACTGTTACGCCTCTCAAATAAGGACATCGAGAATGCAGTCCGGCTTTTTCCCGCGTGCCGACACATGCTGCAGAAGAAGTTGTTGAGCTCTGGAAACGCACTTCCGACTACCGCTCTGCCCTCCGGATGCTAGGTTTGTAAAAGCAATTCGAAGACCTTTGTAGAACACGGGAGTGGCGTCATGGCGGATCTTGCCTTGAACGAGTTGACCGCAAGTGAAGCACGGGCGCGTATGGCCGCAGGTAACTTCACATCCGAGGACCTAACTAAAGCGTGCCTTGCGCGTATTGAGGAAAGGGAACCCGCAGTAGAAGCTTGGGTTTATCTGGATCCCGGCTACGCTCTCGAACAAGCCCGAGAACGCGATCGCGTTCGCGCTGCTGGAGCTGCCCTTGGGCCGCTGCACGGCGTACCAGTCGCGCTTAAGGACATTTTTGATACGTGCGACATGCCGACCGAATACGGGAGCAAACGCTTTGCCGACCGCCGGCCTGCATCGGATGCATTTGCAACGCAGTTGTTGCGTCAGGCAGGCGCAGTTATCCTGGGGAAAGTCGTGACCACCGAAATTGCTATGATGACTCCGGGAAAGACGCGGAATCCGCACGACCCGGAACGCACACCCGGCGGTTCATCGAGCGGCTCTTGCGCAGCTGTAGGCGATAACATGGTACCGTTGGCACTGGGATCCCAGACGGCGGGGTCAACGCTTCGACCCGCATCATTCTGCGGCATTTATGGATACAAGCCGACCTTTGGTTCTATATCGTGCACTGGCGTTAGCCCGATTTCTCGTAAGCTGGACCATGTCGGACCGTTGGCGCGGAGCCTCGAGGATCTCGCCGTATTGAGTGATAGCTTGATGGTCTATGATCCGCGCGATGAGGAGATGCGCGCTAATCCATTTATGGATCTCGAGGCGTCGCTGTCGCGGCCGTTGTCGGGTGCGCCGCGGATAGGGTTTGCCCGAACACATGCCTGGGGCGAAGGCGACCCGGACGCCTTCCGAACCTTCGAGAGTTTTGTTGCTGGCCTGGGCGATTCGCTTGATGAATTTGAGCTTCCAGACAGCTTCGCGGAGTTACCTGGGCATCATGACAACGTGATAAATGCAGGGCTCGCGTATTTCTATGCTGAGGAAGTCACACGCACTCCGTCATTGATGCAGCAGATGACGATCGATCGTATTGCGGCAGGGCTCTCGGTCACGGCGGCAGACTATCTGAGGTCGCTTGATCAGGTTGCGCGAATTCGCGCTGAAGTTCACGAGGCCATGCGTGGTTATGACGCGCTCATCGTCCCACCGGCGACTGGTGAAGCTCCAGTCGGGCTTAAAACGACCGGCAGTCCGGTCTTTCAGTCTTTTTGGACGTTGCTTGGCATGCCGGGGGTGTGTCTGCCGTTGCTGAAAGGGCCCAACGGTCTTCCATTCGGCGTGCAATTGATGGCGCGGACAGGCGATGACGGTTATCTTTTCCGCGTTGCCCGATGGGTCGAAGAGACAGCGCGAGCAAAATCATGAGTGAACTCAGGACTAATCAGAAACGTCTTTGGGACGCTCATATGGAAATGGCCGTTTTTGGTGCAACGCCGAAAGGCGGCATGGGACGCTTAGCCTTGACGGATGACGACAAGAAGGCCCGCGATCTATTCGTCGACTGGTCGAAGCAGGCAGGGTGTGATGTGCGTATCGACGCGGTCGGCAATATATTTGCCCGCCGCAAAGGAACTGATCCGGCGGCCGCTCCGGTAATGACGGGCAGTCATCTGGATACGCAGCCCCTAGGTGGCCGGTTTGATGGAATACTTGGTGTGCTGGCCGGATTGGAGATTGTTCGGACGCTCAACGACGCGGATGTTCGCCATGAGAAACCGATTGATGTCGTCAACTGGACTGATGAAGAAGGCTCTCGATTTGGTGCGGGCTGCGTCGGTTCAAATGCGTTCGCAGGAAAGCGCAGTGTTGCCGAGACTCTTGCCATGGCAGATGCAGATGGTCGGACTGTCGGTGATGAACTGCAGCGTATCTGTTACGCTGGAACCGAGAGGGTCGGTGGGTTTTCGATCGATAGTTTCTTTGAAATCCATATCGAGCAGGGCCCAATCCTAGAAAAGGAAGGTTTGCAGATTGGGGTGGTTGAGGGCGCTCAGGCTTCGACCGGCTATATGGTGACGGTGACAGGAGAGGAGGGGCATGCCGGGACGCTTCCAATGGTTTTGCGCAAGGATGCGATGCACGGCGCCGCTGCGATGATTGATAAACTGGTGAAAGTCGCCTTCGATTTTGAACCACACCCGGTGATCACTGTGGGACATCTTCGGGTCCGGCCGAACTCCCGAAACACCATTCCAGGCCAGGTTATCTTCTCGATCGACAGCCGGCACCCGAACGATGAGACTTTGGCCGCCGCGGGGCAGGCCATGCAGGCGATCTGTCAGGAGGTTGCCGTAGCACGCGGTCTCGATGTCGATATTGCCCAAACCAGTCATCGGGACGCAGTCGACTTCGACCCGGCCTGCGTGAGCGCAGTGCGGGTAGCCTCTGAGAAACTCGGTCTGCCGTGTATGGACATGTTCTCGGGCGCTGGGCACGACGCGATTAACATGGCGCATGTCTGTCCATCCGGCATGATCTTCATTCCCTGTGAAGATGGCATTAGCCACAATGAGTTAGAGAATGCGCGGCCTGAGGACCTGACTGCCGGGACGGACGTCTTAATGCATGTCTTGTTGGAGCGGGCCAGGCAGGTCTGATTCGATGGCGCAGGTCGAAATTACATTCGTTCTGGGTGCGCCGCGGATCACCTGCGGCATTGGCGGTGCAGGCGACGTCTTCCTATTTTTGCACGGTATCGGTGGTGATCGAACGAATAGGCGTGATCAATACCGGCGTTTGCAGAAAGGTTTCAGGCCGTTGCCTGGGACGCGCGCGGTTACGGTCATTCTGATGATTATGACGGGCCTTTGGATTTTGGAGATTTTGCGCTCGACGCTTTACGCCTTCTTGTTCAACCTGACGCATAGAGGGCACATATCGTCGGCTTATTGACGGGTGGGCGCATTGCGCTCGACTTTGTAGCATGGTTTTCCTCTCGCGTAGCCACCCTGACGCTTTCGGGCACGCATTCGAGTTTCCCCCGGCGAACTCCTGAAGAGCGGGACGAGTTTGTGCGGCTCCGCAAGCAGCCACTCGTCGACGACGGAAAAGAGCCGCGTGATATTGCGCCGACTGTTGCTCGAACCCTGATGGGGCGATGCTCGACCGAAGCACACTTCGATCAGTTGGTCGAGAGCATCTCCGTGCTCAACAACGAGAGCTTCGTCAAGACTATCGAAGCCTCGACCTACTAAGGCCGTTCGGCGGCATTGGAAGATATCGGCGGCCCGACATTGCTAGTCTATGGCGGAGACGACCGTTTCAACGGCCCGTTACTCGTTCGCGATATCGCACCC
Organism: uncultured Alphaproteobacteria bacterium; assembly: GCA_964012455.1. Taxonomy (GTDB): domain Bacteria; phylum Pseudomonadota; class Alphaproteobacteria; order UBA8366; family UBA8366; genus UBA6544. The sequence continues at coordinate 2,272 of CAXGSZ010000131.1, read as the reverse complement.
AAGATAGAGGATGCGCGATTTGTTGAAATTCGCGACGCTGGTCACCTTTGCAATATCAAAGCGCCGAAAGAATTCAACGCAGCAATACTCGGTTTCTTGAATGATGTGGCTGGATAGGCCAACGCAACATCTATCAAGGGTGGTCTGCGGTGCGCGGCTTCTTGTCGGGCGCCATAAACCTTCGACCGGCGTGCCGAGAATCATCAAGACAATCTAAGATGTTGCCGGTCTCGATCGGGGAATTGTTGTTTTCGGTTCCTCATCTGCTTCCTCGGCACAATTATGTACATCTAGGACCTTGATCCGGGTTCTCCATCGTCTGCCGCGTGCCAGTTCAGTGAAGCGACAGTAATGAGGATGAGTGCGATAAAACAGTCAGTTCCAGCATTATGCCGATATCCCATCATGAATATTCGGCATGTCGCTGCAATTTGGTGTGTACGGCAAGGCACCATCGCCTATAGTCGCTCGAAATCATCGAGTTCTCATCTGGGAGACATCACATGAGCGATACCGTCGAAGCTGCACATATTTTGATAATGTTCGCTGGCTCACAGAGCTCGAACGCCTCGCGGTCCAAGGACGAAGCGCTCGAACGGATCCAAATGGTTGCGGCCGAACTGGCGAACGGAGTTGAGTTCGCCGAGCTTGCCGGAGAATATTCGGAATGCCCTTCCGCGAAGGATGGTGGTAGTCTCGGCACGTTCGGGCGAGGCGAGATGGTGCCGGAATTTGATGAGACAGCCTTCGAACTCGAGGTTGGCGACACTAGCGAAGTCGTTGAGACTGCGTTCGGATATCATTTGATTCATCGCACGGGTTGACGCGCTGCGCATGACCGACTGGCTCGCGCGCCTCTTGGTCGCGAACTATCGCAATATCGTTTTATGGGCCTCCATGCTCGCCCTGCTTATAGGCAGTGGCAGTATCTTTGTGCTCGTCGTTGTGCTGAAGCCCATAGCAGCGGATTTCGGATGGCCACGGGAGGTTCCCTCGCTGGCCTATTCGCTACAGTTTCTGTGCGCTGGCATCGGCGCGATCGTCATGGGTTGGTGGTTCGACCGCTCGGGGATCGGCCCGCTAATCCTGCTTGGTGCAGTCATGATGGGTGTGGCTAGTTTCCTGGTTGCCGGCATGTCGACCAAGTGGGAATTCTACGTCGCCCACGGTCTCCTATTCGGTTTTCTTGGGCAGGCGACCTTATTTTCACCGCTGATGGCGAACATAGTGAACCTGTTCGAGCGCAATCGCGGTTTCGCGGCCGGGGTCGTCGCCTCAGGACAAGCGTTTGCCGGAACAGTCTGGCCACCGGTAATTCGCTACTTCAACGAGGCCATTGGGTGGCGTGAGACCTATTTTTACTTTTGGGTTTTCACGCTATGCACCATGGTGCCCTTGAGCCTCGTTTACCTATTTCAAGACCGATTTAATCACCGCACGAATGTATTGGTGACGCGTCCAGTTAGGACCGATGGAGGGGGTGATAAGGCGAGCGTTCAAATGCGAACGGGCGGTGTGCCGCCAATCTACTGGATGATCACACTGAGTATCGGGATCGTCGGCTGTTGCATGGCCATGGCTATGCCGTTAGCCCATATCGTTTCCCATATCACGGATATCGGGCACCCAGCTGCGCGTGCTGCCGAAGTGCTGGCGATCGCGTTGTTCGTCGCAGGTGTCACGCGCATCACGATCATGGGGTATATCTCCGACCGTCTCGGTAGCTTACCGACCCTCTTGCTGTTTTCCGCAATTCAGACGGCGACAGTTGGAGTATTTGTTTTGGTCGATAACCTGATCGGGCTTTACCTTATCGGCATTATCTTTGGGATCGGCTATGGCGGAATTCTTCCCCTATATCCTGTCGTCCTGAGGGATCATTTGTCCAGTCGCGGCATCGGTTGGCGAACAGCAGTCGTGATCTTCTTTGGAGGGATCGGCATGGCGGTCGGAGGATGGCTCGGTGGATTCTTGTTCGACTATAGTGGCGGCTACTTGCTCGCCTTCATGGCAGGTGTCGCCGCTAACGCGGTTAACCTTGCCATCATTGGTATCTTGCTGATGCGCTTGCGGAGTGTCCGGCGAGCGCTAATCTAGTCCCCAAACATTCTTTGGAGGATTAGGTATGTTTAAAATTTGGGGACGCAAAGATGGTTCCAATGTCATCAAGGTGACATGGTGCATTGGTGAGCTTGGCGTTGAATACGATAGGATCAATTGGGGCGGTGAATTTGGTGGTAATGACGATCCGGAATACCGGGCGAAAAATCCG
>CAXGSZ010000130.1:0-6580 GCA_964012455.1 uncultured Alphaproteobacteria bacterium | reverse complement strand
AGCGGCGCAGGCGGCAGCACGGTAGCGACGCTGGTAAAGGAATGGTCTAGGTTCCAATGAATATCGTCTTGATCAATCCGAACACGACCGAATCTATGACAATGCGAATGCATGAGGTTGTTACGCCGTTTCTTGGAGACCAAGTCCGATTGACGCCCCTAACAGCAGCGTTCGGCATGGCGAGCATCGAAGGATACTTCGACGAAGCCTTTGTCGTCTCGCCAATGGTCGAATTGCTTAAACCTATAGCTGGTGAGATTGACGGTGTGGTCGTTGGCTGCTTCGACGACACCGGCGTCGATGCGCTTAGGGCCATGCTCACTGTCCCCGTTATAGGCATTTGCCAAGCGGCCATGTTGTCGGCAAGCATGGTAGCGACCGGCTTCTCGGTCGTCACCACTCTGCCACGTTCGGTGCCCGTGATTGAAGAGCTGGCACTTCGCTACGGGATGGAGCGCCGGTGCCGCCGGGTTCGGGCAGCGGATATTCCTGTCTTGGCACTAGAGGAAGAAGGCAGCGACGCCCGGGAGAAGATACGGGCGGAGGTTGAGCGTGCCGTCGCTGAGGACCGCTGCGAAGCCGTGATCCTAGGCTGTGCCGGTATGACCGACTTGCCCGTTTGGCTGGCACAAGAGACCGGTGTGCCCGTGATCGACGGCGTCGTCGCCGGGGTCAAGATGATGGAAGCCCTCATCGGTGCAGGGATTACGACCAGTAAGATAGGCGCCTATGCGACACCGCGAAAAAAGTAGGAGCGGCCCGTGAATAACGAACACTATCCGCGAGACATGGTCGGTTACGGCGCCAATCCGCCGCAGGCGAAATGGCCACAAAGTGCGCGGCTTGCTGTCCAATTTGTGATCAACTACGAGGAGGGCGGCGAAAATAATATCCTCCACGGTGATAGGGCATCGGAAGCGTTTCTTTCGGAGATCGTTGGCGCCCAACCGTGGCTCGGCCAGCGCCATATGAGCATGGAGTCCATTTATGAATATGGCAGCCGCGTTGGCGTGTGGCGGCTGTTCGATCTATTCAACCGCATGGATATTCCGGTCACGGTTTTTGCAGTCGCTATGGCATTGGCCCGTAATCCCGCTGTAGTCGAGGCCGCCATGGCGGCCGGCCACGAGATTTGTAGCCATGGCTACCGCTGGATTGATTACCGTGATGTTCCTGAAGATATGGAACGCGAACACTTGTCGAAAGCGATCGAAATCATTACCCAGCTAACGGGTGAACGGCCGCTTGGATGGTACACAGGTCGTACAAGCGTCAACACCCGGCGTTTACTCGTCGAGGAAGGTGGGTTTCTTTACGACGCCGATGATTACAATGATGACCTGCCATTTTGGACGGAGTTTGATGGGAAACGGCATCTCGTCGTTCCCTATACCCTCGACGCAAACGACATGCGATTTGCCACGCCGCAGGGGTTCAATTCGGGTGATCAGTTTTTCGCTTATTTACGAGACAGCTTCGATGTTCTTTACGAAGAAAGTTCTGTTACGCCCCGCATGATGTCCGTTGGCCTTCACTGCCGATTGGCAGGCCGGCCGGGACGGATCCGCTCGCTTGAGAATTTTATTAATCACGCCCGGGCGCATTCAGGTGTCTGGTTCTGCCGCCGCGTCGACATCGCCCGACATTGGCACCGCCGGTTTGGCATGAACGCCTAAAAAATTATCCCTTGACCGGTCAGAGTGACCGATCAAGGGGTGGATCCGCCTAACGGTTCGTAAAGTCTTATAAAGACGGCAATGGCGGCAGCTTCTGACCGAACCACTTTTTGGACATAGCATTCAGTTTGCCGCCCAGTTTCTTGTGCAGTATGAATACGTTAACCCATTGCAGCATGTTCATCTCACCAGACTTGACGCCGATGAAGCACGGCGATTCCTTAATGATGAATTTGGTCTCGATGTTGAGCTTGGGGTTATCGGCGCTGACCTTTGCGGCAACCGTATTACCGGTTACCAGGACGTCCACCTGACCAGCAACGAAAGCGGAAATGGTTGCCGCGTTGTCGCCGAACCGGGTAATGGTAGCCGACTTAGGCGCGACCTTGGACAATTCTAAGTCTTCCAATGTGCCACCTGTGAGCCCCACTTTTTTACCGGCAAGATCGGCCGGCGATGAAATTTGCATTCCCTTGGCCGCAAAAGCGCCGGAGAAAAAAGGTGCATAAGCCGACGAGAACCATATGGACTTGGCTCGGGTCGGATTCGCGCCCATGGAGGAAATCACTAAATCCACTTTTCCCGAGGTAAGGAACGGTATCCGCTGCTTCGAGGTCAGCGGTATGATCTCGGCTTTAACGCCTAGGTCCTTTGCGATTAGCATACCGACATCAACGTCATAACCTTCGTGCTTTAGGTCCTTGCCGACGGAACCAAAGGGCGGGAAGTTTTCCGGCACGCCGATCTTGATCTTGCCGGCTTCTAGAATGTCGCTCAATTGGTCAGCATGAGCGGCAGGCATGTTAAGCGCTAGAAGAGCGAGCGCGAATGTTGTTATCTGTCCGAATTTTTTTAACATTATTTTTATTCTCCTGTTGAGTTGCTGTCTCCTCGGGGGGTTACTTTGGCGACATCGTTTTTTCCAACGATTTGGACCACTGCGAAAGCGGAAAGCAGAGGCCGAAGTAAATGAGTGCCACAACCGGATAGACGATGTAGGGTTCGGCGCCGTCGAGTTGGGAATTAGCGATCTTCTTGCCCCAGCGCATAAGGTCGTTGTAATCGATGATATAGGCCATCGATGTTCCTTTAATTACCTGAACCATAAATCCGACGGTGGGTGGCGTTGAGATGCGGAGCGCCTGCGGTGCGACGATGGAATAGAGTATCCAGTTGAACCCCAGGCCAAGGGCGCGACCGCCTTCCCATTGGCCCTTAGGCACGGATTCAAGCGCTCCCCGCCAGACTTCGGACATGTAGGCGCTGGTGAATAGCGTTAACGACACCGTCGCCGCCAACCAGGCTGGAACGTCGATCTTGAAGAAAGCCGGAATTCCGAGGCCGGTCAGAAACAGCAACATGAGCAGGGGGATTGATTGGAATAGCCAGATATAGGCCGTAGCGAGGCGCCGCAACCATCCGATGGGGGAGATTTTCAATACCGTGAAAATCAGTCCTATTAGGCCGCCACCGATAAATGCGGTCAGCGACAAATATATTGTCCATTGCGTGGCACTCAGAAGAACCAAGAGCATTTTCGCATGGAATTCACCGAGTAGTAGCTGAATTAATTCGGTCATCTCGCTACCCTCCAGCGGAAAGCGTACCGCTGGACCAGACTGAAGATCGCTTTGTATCCGAACACGATGAGTACGTAGAGCAAGGTCAGGACGATAAAGACTTCGAAATCGCGGAAGTTTCGGTCGGCAATGTAGCGGCCTGACCATGTCAAATCCTCAACGCCGATCTCGGAAATCAGGCCCGTGGTCAGGAAGAGGAAGACGAATTGGCTGGTAAGGGATGGCCAAACGTTGGCGAAGGCTTGGGGTAGGACGATATCGAAAAAGGTCTGGCGTCTTGTTAGGCAAAGGGACTGAGCGGCCTCGATCTGACCGCGATGCACCGATTCAATGCCCGCCCGTAGTACTTCAGCAAAATAGGCCGAAAAATTGAGAACTATAGCCAGAAGAGCTGATGCCTCGAAAGGCCAGCGGTAATTGAAGATCAACGGCAAACCGAAGGTAACGAAGAAAAGCTGGACTATGAACGGCGTGTTGCGGATGCCTTCGATATAGGAAATAGACGCATATCGCAGGACGCTCGGAGATACCGAGCTCTGCGCCGCAGCTAAAGCTAGGCCCATTATAAGACCAAATACTCCGCCGGCTGTGGACAATTCGACGCTGATCCAAACGCCGTTGATAAGGCGATCGATAAAATCGGACTCCCGCCAAATCTCATAGAACCGAAAGTCGAACATGCTTAGCCCCGATTGCGCCTTATGGCGCCTAATCTGTTCGGAAAGGTCGGCCCAGGTCCAATCATGAGCATCTACAAAATCTGGCCTAGAAATGTCTTCGTGCGTTCGTGTTGCGGATTGGTAAAAAATATCTCGGGCTCGTTCATTTCGACGATTCGACCGGAATCCATGAAGATGATCCGATCCGCGACTTGCCGGGCAAAGCCCATTTCATGTGTCACGCAGATCATGGTCATTCCTGTTTCGGCCAGCCCAATCATTGTGTCTAGCACCTCGTTGACCATCTCCGGGTCGAGCGCCGACGTCGGCTCGTCAAACAGCATGATTTGGGGTTCGAGGCAAAGCGCCCGTGCAATGGCAACCCGCTGCTGCTGACCGCCGGAAAGCTGACCCGGAAACTTATCGCGCTGTTCAGGGATTTTGACTTGTTCGAGATATTTCATCGCCGTCTCTCGGGCCGCCGCCTTGGGCTTTTTGAGCATGCGGCGCTGGGCCAAGGCGCAGTTATCCAGCACGCTGAGGTGTGGGAATAGGTTGAAGGATTGAAAGACCATGCCGATGTTGCGGCGCACATCTTCTATATTCTTGGTGTTCTCACTCAGCTCGGTACCATTCACAACGACGGTCCCTTGCTGATGGGATTCTAACTGATTGAGGCATCGGATAAGGGTCGACTTCCCCGAACCTGAAGGGCCGCAGATGACGACGCGTTCACCATAATCCACAGTTAAATCGATATCATAAAGTGCCTGAAAGTCGCCGAAAAACTTACTCATTCCCTCGACTACAACAGCGGATCCCGTATTTGTGTCTTCGGTCAATCCTAATTTCCAAGCTAAGAACTGGTTAAAACACCGTTGGAATTCGACAATTTCAAAGTGAAACGATTATTTTAAAAAGTCAATATTCTGAAACTTGATTTTTACCAGTCTAGTATTTACATAAATCCAGCTCGGGTAGGGGCGGAAAAACGCACCGCATATCAACGCGTAGAGCGAACAATTACTTAGCGGACCGGAAATGGCGAAAGGAAGCACTAAGCGGCCCAAATCTTTAGAGGCCCGTATCCGCAAATTTTATGATTTGCTTCCGGCAAGCGAACGACGGATCGCCGACTTCATTCTAGATTTTCCGGGTGAAATAGCGGCCTACTCGGCGACCGAGCTGTCACAATTCTCCGGGGGTTCTAAGGCAGCCATGACGCGGCTCGTTCATCGTTTGGGGTTCGAAAATTTCGAAGAGGCCCGTCGGGCCGCCCGCGACGCTCGGGATTGGGGGTCGCCGATGTACCTAATGAAAAATGATTCGCGGCCAAATTTGTTTCGCGAGCGCCTAAAGAGCCACCTTGAGCAAGACGTAGAGGCTGTTCATCTAGCCTTTGACGATCTGCATGAAGACCAATATACCGCAATCGTCGAACGAATTTGCGCCGTAAAACGCATTTGGCTCCTGGGCTACCGGAATAGTCACTTTCTAGCCGGATATTTTCGGTGGCAATTGATCCAAGTTCGCGGCGACGTACATATTCTGCCAGGTGGCGGCGAATCGCTTGCGGAGCACTTGTCTGACATAACACCGAACGATTTGTTGATCGTCGTCGGTTTCCGCCGGCGTACATTTGAAGTGCGTCAAGTTCTTGGCTGGGCAGAACGTAAAAAAGTTCCTTCTCTCTTAATTGCAGACCCGACTGTGTTGGGCGACACGGAAGCGACCTGGACGATCCGTTGCGAAACGCGGGGCGCCGATGTCTTCGACAGCTATGCCGGCGTCATGTCCCTTTTCCATTTCTTGAGCATGGGTGTGGTCGCCAAGGCAGGTGGAAGGGGCCGGAAACGATTGGCGAAAATTGAGGAACTGCATGAAGACTTCCACCAATTCAGCTAAGGGTCCAAGCTCGTCAATTATGTCGAGGCTCAATGAACTCGCCGAAATCAGCGAACAGGCAGACGGTCTGACCAGGCGTTATCTGTCGCCGGAGCACCGCAGCGCCAATGACTTGGTCGGCAAGTGGATGGCTTCTGCCGGGATGTCGGTCCGCGAAGATGCCGTCGGAAACATCATTGGACGGTATGAGGGTGAACAAGCTGGCTTGCCGGCGATCATGGTCGGCTCTCACTTAGACACCGTCCTCAATGCCGGGCGCTATGATGGTATGCTCGGCGTCGTTACGGGGATAGACTGCGTTGCCTCCCTCAACAGGCGCCGCGTCCGTCTTCCGTTCGCTGTTGAAGTGATCGGTTTCGCTGATGAGGAAGGTTTGCGATTTCACTCAACATATTTAGGTAGTCGGGCGGTTGCGGGAACTTTCGATGCTGGCCTCCTTTCAAGAACTGATGCCGATGATGTTTCTATGGTTGACGCAATGCGCGATTTCGGTCTCGATCCCGATCGCATTCAAAAGGCGGCGCGTGAGCCTCGCGACGTAATCGCTTATCTTGAACTCCATATCGAGCAGGGCCCTGTGTTGGAAGACAAAGGTTTGGCCGCGGGTATTGTCACCGCTATTGCCGGCGCAACCCGTCTTGTCATCTCCATTGAAGGCGTCGCTGGACACGCTGGCACTGTCCCCATGAAGCTCAGACGGGACGCCTTAACGGCCGCCAGCGAATGTGTGGTTGCCGTCGAATGGGTTGCTACTCGAAAT
>CAXGSZ010000129.1:0-6602 GCA_964012455.1 uncultured Alphaproteobacteria bacterium | reverse complement strand
CCAGGAAAGGTCCCCGATTGACCGCGCCATCGCCGAAGAAGCACACCACGATGTCCGTCGTGCCCAGTATTTTCTTCGATTTGGCAGCGCCAACCGCGATCAGGATACCGGCGCCGACGATGCCATTGGCGCCGAGCATGCCGACGTCGAAATCTGCGATATGCATCGACCCGCCCTTACCACCGCAGATGCCGCCCTCCCGCCCGAACAGCTCACGCATCATGGCTTCAGGGTCCGCGCCCTTTGCGATCGTATGGCCGTGGCCGCGATGGTTGCTGGCAACCTGGTCGGAGCGGCGCAGGTTTCCGCACACCGCAGTGGCGACCGCTTCCTGGCCGATCGACAAATGGGCAGCCCCTTTGACGAGATCCTCCTCGGTCCCACGGATCACCATGCGCTCGAACGCGCGGATGCGACACATTGTGCCGTAGTGATCAAGAACCCGTTGCGGCGAGGAAGTAGGATCGGACATGGCTGTCGAAGCACTGAATGGAAGACGCCCGGTTCTAGCCCGCAAAGCACCACGGGGCAAGGTGGCACGCGATTGTCCCGAGTCCGGAAGCCCTGCCCTACGGATGGCCGCCCAGTCTTTCTCACGATCCACCTACTTACTGTGTGGCAGGCAGGCGCCATATGCCCCGTCAACGTAAAGCCGGGATAGCCGTCTTTCACACGATCGGTCACTTTCCTTCAAGACATCGTGACCAGGTCGATTGCCATCTGACGCAATCTAGCACGCTGAATCTTGACGCCATTGGCACTTTCCGTCACGGGAAATTTTTCCAAAGCGACCACCTTTGCAGGTACCTTGTACTTGGCGAGACGCGCCGCACAATGGGCCTGAACAGCGACCTCGTCGATGGAGGCCCCCTGCTCTGCCAAAACGAATGCGATGGGCCGATCCGACCCCTCAAAGGGCGCGGAGACGACCTGTACGCCGGCCACCGCCGGGTGTGCCTGTATTTCACCCTCGATCTCCGCCGGACTAACAAGAAAGCCGCCAAGGCGCAGCACATCGCCCATTCGGGTAAGATACTCAAACCCACCGCTAGGTTCCATCTGCGCTAGGTCTCCTGTGCGCACGAACCCGTCCTCCGTCAACGCTTCGGCGGTTGCTGCCGGGTCGCCATAGTATTCGAGCATTTGACTGGGCCCGTTGATCTCCAGCTCACCCGCAACACCCTCGGGACAGAGTGCGCCGGTCTCGGGATCGCGGACACGGGCCACCGCGCGTGGCGAGACCAACCGTCCGCCCCCTTTCTTGCGGCTTTCCGCCGGCTCTTCCCTATAACGCCGCGTCACCAATGCCTGCATCTCACTCATGCCCCACAGGCCGACGGCATGGAGGCCCCGCCGTTCCGCCCGCTCGACGATATCGTCCAGATAGGAATTGAAGATGGCATAGCCGACAAATCCGACTCGTTCGAAAATATCGTTGCGATCCGTGGCGCGCAGCAGTCGGTCGATCATCTCATCACTGCCGTCGAAATGCGTCACCTTGTGACGTGCCATCAGCGCCGCCGTCCGTTCTGCATCGAACGCAGCGGTCAGAACTAGGGGCCGCGCCGCCGCGATCGCCGCCAAGACGCCCGTAAGCCCGAAGACGCCGCAGAGCGGCATGTCCTGCTGTACCACCGTCGCCGGGTCTGCATATCCGAAGTCGTGCGCCACCTCCGCCGCATGCACCGCCATACTGTAATTGGCATGAAGCACGAATTTTGGGGCCTTGGTCGTCCCGGACGTCGTGAAGGTGTTGCAGCCGAGTTTCGCTCGGGCGGCGTCTTCCTCATGGTTGCCTGCATCAAATAGCGACTCGTACCCGACCGTGCGGGCCACTCCGGGTAGCGCTGACGGCGATGTGCCGTCTTCGGCGTAAAGGATCGCAATCTCCAGCCGGGCCAAGGCGGCCCGGTCGACTTCCTCCAGGAGGCCGGGAAAGTCGATGTCGCGGAACCCCGGCCACATGATCAGTGCCTTTGCGCCAGTGCGGCCGAGGACGTCTTCGACCTCTCCGGCGCGAAACCTTGTGTTGATGGCGACGGCGATCGCGCCGAGGCGCACACAAGCGAAATACAACACCAGATAGGCCGGCGTGTTCGGCAGCCAGAACGCGACGCGATCACCAAGGCCAATCCCAAGCGACGCCAATCCCGCCGCGGCGCGACGGGATAAGTCACCGAGTTCGCGATAAGTCGTCGTGCGGTCCTCGTAGATGACACCAGCGCCATTCTCCGCGGCGGCGGCCGCCGACAGCATCGTGGTGACCGTCTCAGGTACGCGGGTGTCGTTCATCGGTTACGTCTCCGACGCCGAATCAAAACCGTACAGCAGCGCCGGGTTATCGACGAGCACCTTATGACGCGTCGCCTCATCGTCCATCCAGTCGAGCAGGGTTTCCAGCAGATTTGTGTGATCCGGTATTAAATCGACCTAGGGGTGGGGCCAATTGGTCCCCCAGAGCACCCACTCCGGTGCCGCCGCGACCAGCACCCGCACGAATGTTCGATAATCCAAATAGTCGGGTGTGGCCATTTTCGACAATTGTTACGCAGCCGACAGTTTTACCCAGAATTGACCGGTCTCCAGCATACGCAAGAGCGCGACGAACGCGGGATGGTCCGTTCCTAATTCCGGGGGAATGCTGCCAATATGATCGACCACCACATCCACCGGAAGGGCCGAGATACGTTTGGCAAGCTCCAGCAGGTCTTGCTCCGTCGACCAATATTGGATGTGCCATCCGTGCGGCGCGATCCGTGCGGCGACGGTTTCCTGGTGCGCCGGCCGCATGCTGCGCGCGTTCAATGCCGAAGCGAAGACCACGTACACCTCCCGCATGCAGTGTTTCGATTTCCGCCTCCGTGACCGCCGGCCGCTTGACCGCCACGCCGCTGACGTTTCCCGGCCCGAGCGCCGAGATAGAGTGAAGCATGCTTGAATTGTCGTTATCATAATGCAGGGTCTGGATGATCGCCGTTCGGCTAAGGCCAAGCGCATCGTGCACGGCGATATAGCCGTAGAGGAAGTGCGATTCCATTTCCCATCCGTGGATCGGAAGCAACGGGATTTGCGCCGGATCGCCATAAACATGGATATGGCTATCGCAGGCGCCTGGCGGCGGTGTGAATTTCGGCGGTCGTGTCATTCGCGTTCCATCGCCCAAGTGCTATAGACGCTTTGCGCTTTAATTGAAACGAATGCGTTGATCTGTACGAGCCGGGAAGAGTGTCAATTAAGACGTTCCAATTCGGAGAAACAACGATCGAACGGTGACGGCCTAAAGTACCGCGCGGCGTATCAAGTGCCCCAAAGTGGACGGCGCCCTAAATCACACCGTCGTCGCGAAGCTTTCCGAGATCCGCATCCGAAAGACCGACCTTCTCGGCAAGGACGGATTCCGTGTCGCTGCCGAGCTGGGGCGCCGGGACAACGGGGTCGCGGGGGATCGCGCCGAATTCAATGAATGAGCCGGCGGCAAGATAGCGGCCAATGCCGGGCTGCTCGATTTCCTCGAACATTGGATTGTCGGTGGAGAGATCGGGGTCTTCGGCAACGGCCTGGCGAAATGTCTGATAGGGACCCCAGCACGCGCCCACGGCATCCAGCGCGGTGCCAATTTCAGCGAGTGTCCGGCCGGCAAACCAGGGTGCCAGTTCGGCTTCAATCACGTCACGCAGCGCGTAACGCTCCTCTTCCTTCCGCAGGTCGACACCGTTTTCGACAGCGATCGCTTCGAATCGTTCAACTGTACCGGAAGCTTCCAGCAGCGCCGACCAGTGACGCGGTGTAAAGGCGGTAATCATTACCCGCCGACCGTCCGCGGTCGGGAAATCGCATCCGAAAGTACCGAAGACGTGATTGCCGGTCGCCGGACGATCGGTACCGTTGATTTGGGCTTCCGCCACGTAGCCGAGATGGCTCAGCACCGCGAAAGCTGAATCGGCGAGCGCGATACGCACGTATTGTCCGTCACCCGTATCGCGCCGGGTTCTGTCGGCGACCAGAACCGCGTTCGATGCGGCGAGCGCCGTCACGACGTCCCAGACCGGCATGACATGGTTCACTGGCCCGGCGGCGTCGGTTGGTCCGGTCACCAGTGGAAAGCCTGCCCGGGCATTGACTGTATAGTCGAGTGCTACGGAGCCGTCACGGCGGCCGACGATGTTGACCATAATCAGGTCGTCGCGCCGCGCCTTCAGCCCGTCATAGTCGAGCCAGCCGCGCGCCGGCAGGTTAGTGAGGACGATACCGCGCCCGGCACCAGCCGCCGTCATCAAGGCGTGTGCCAGCTCGCGGCCTTTTGGGTCGCGCACGTTCAGAGCAATCGATTTCTTGCCCTTGTTCAGGCCCGCCCAATAGAGGCTCGTCCCATCCTCGGTCACTGGCCAGCGATTGTAATCGAGGCCACCGCCAATGGGATCGATGCGAATTACCTCCGCCCCCATCTGCGCCAATGTGAGGCCGGCATAGGGGGCGGCGATAAAAGCGGAGACTTCGATCACGGTCATGCCTGCAAGCGGTCCGGGCATTCTTGGCTTCCTTTGTGTCTGGGATTTATGGTTCAGTCCGTATCGGCGAAGCGGGCGACGGAAAAGGACTCGATCGGCAAGGATGACTTGCCCTCATCAATCAACTCGGCAATCAGTTTGCCGACGATCGGGCTGAGCTGGAAGCCATGTCCGCTGAACCCAAACGCGTGATAGGCATCCTGAGAATTGAGACTGGGCCCGATGACCGGAATCTCATCAGGCATGAAACCCTCGAGACCACACCAAGTCCGCGCGACCGGGACGGATTTCAGCTGCGGGAAAACACGGGTCACCACACGCGCGCTCGCTGCCAGCGCACGGGGATCTGGCTCGGCTGTCTCCGCGTCCCGGTCGGGATGACCGAGATGGCCACCCCCGATAACTAGCGTTCCTTCCGGAGCCTGCTTGAAGGAGAGGCCGCCGCTCGCGAGGCCACAGACAGGATCAATGAAATGGGGTATCCGTTCGGTCACCATCATGGTGAGTGCCTTTGCCTTCAGGGGAGCGTGATCGCCCAGCATGGCCGCGATCTTATCACCCCAGGCGCCCGAGCAATTGACTACGACCGGTGCCTCGAAGTGCGCCTCCCCGGCGCGGACCTGCCACATATCTCCCTGCCGTTCGATTCCGTCGACCCCTTCGCCCTGGTGATACAAGACCCCTTCGGCGATGGCCCGCCGCCAATAGGCGCGCGATGTCAACATGGGATTGGCCGCCCCGTCGTCCCGGCAGACGATGGCCCCGACGCAATGCTCCGCCGCCGCCGGAACCAGCCGCCGCAATTCATTGCCGCCTACAAATTCCTCATGCTCGAAGCCGAGCGCCCGCACGCTCTGAACGCGGGCTTTCAGCTGTTTCATCTCGGCCTCGTTCTCGGCCATCTTCACTTGGCCAACCTTGTGGAACCCACAATGGTGGCCGATGAAACCCTCTATTTCATGCCAGACTTCCATCGCCGCCACGGAGAGCGGGATTTCCGCCGGATGGCGGCCAAGGCGCCGCACACCTCCGGCGTTCACGCCCGAGGCGAACCGGCCGGGAAATCGTTTTTCAACAACACGGACGGAATATCCCCGGCGCCGCAAATGCAGCGCCGTCGAACTGCCATGCAGGCCGCCGCCGATAACGACGACATCGGTCGATTCCGTAACCATGTTTTGCAATCTATACCGGCGTTGCAAAACGGTCACCCTCTTGAAATCTTTTGTTAATCGGTTAGGCGTAGAGAAACCGAATGGACAATATGACAATGAACAGAAAGATTCCGCTCGAGGGCCTCAGCAATTTCAGGGACCTTGGGGGCTATGAGGCCGGCGATGGCCGCACCGTGAAATGGCGGCGGATTTTCCGCTCCGACACCCTCGCCAGCCTCTCCGATAACGATATCCGGACAGTCGAAAAACTTGGCATTTCCACGGCATGCGACCTGCGTTATGGCGACGAACGGCGGAACGAGCCGTCGCGCCTGCTCGGCCATCAGGACATCGAGGTCTTAGAGCTCGGCTTCGACAAGCGGCCCGGAGAATCGTTTCTCGACTCCCTAATGGAGTTCGAGGAGGCCGCGGACGCGGCACAGACCTATTTGCTCGATAACTACCGCCAGTACCCTTTCATGTACGCGCGGGCCTATCGCCAGATTTTCAGTCAACTGCTGGACGGAAATCGGATCATCATTCACTGCACGGCCGGAAAGGACCGCGCGGGATTGGCGTCGGCCATTGTGTTGCGAACCCTTGGGGTGCGGAAGGAGATCGCGCTGTCGGACTATCTGCTGACCAACAAGCATTGGGACCGCGGTGGCCGGGAGCGCCCGGGCATGGATCCCGCAACCGTTGCCATGATCTTCAGTGCGCGTGAGGATTATTTCCGATCCGCTTTCGATAGCATCGCGGAGCGCTACGATACGCTGCAGGAATACCTGACCCATGAGGTCAGCTTGAGCGAGACCGAACGCGCCCAATTGCAGCACATGTATCTGGAATAACCAGCCAGATGGTCGCAATGCCAAGTTGCTCAGGTGGGAAACTCATTGCATTGAGTGCGGCGAGAAGTTCACGTTCTAAACAAACAAGA
>CAXGSZ010000128.1:0-6616 GCA_964012455.1 uncultured Alphaproteobacteria bacterium | reverse complement strand
ATCCGCCGATCACGGCGTACTGCGCAACTGCGGCTACGGTTATGCATCAAGACGACCGCCGCCTTACGCTCCGCAACAGCGGCTGGCATCTCTGGGTCTGCGCTCAATGCATGGATATCATTGACGATGGATGCGCCTGCGTCGATTGCCGCTGCCGCGGTCTCAGCACGGTAGGTGTCGATGGAGATAACGGTCTTCGGGCGGCAATCTAAAATTGCTGAAATTACGGGCAAAACGCGGGTACGCTCTTCAGAGCCGCAAACCGGATTGGCGCCCGGCCGAGAGCTTTCACCGCCCACATCAAGAATATCGGCGCCTGCATCAAGTTGACATTCCGCCTGTGCCACTGCGTCACAGACAGCTTTAACACCGTCGCCCGAGAACGAATCGGGTGTCGCGTTGATAATTCCCATCACTAAGGTCCGCTCGCCCCATCCGGGACAATCCTGCCACTTCATCTGTTCTCCATTCGATACCACCAATTTGCGCGGGTCATATCGCATAGGATGTGATAGTAGAGCGCAAGTATGGGAGAATTCATTGTGGCTCCGAAATTTCCGCAGCCAACACATTACAGCGTCTTTATTCGCGATTTGAAGCTGCCCTGCAGCTCGATGAACGACGTTCTAACGCTATCAGTCGGACTAAAGGTCGATGTACCGCCCGACCTTCTCGCCGACCGTTACCGGTTCGTCGTATGCTATGACCGTGTCGTCCAGGCAGCAAAGGCCTTTGCCGATGATGAAGAAATCGCAAATCTGCTGCAACTCGGTGAAAGGATCGCGCAACGCTGCCTTGACGACAAAAGGGTTTGCGAAGTCAGTATTGCCCTTACGCCCGTCGATGAGCACGGCAGCGGAACAGGCGGGATAGAGTTGCATCGAGCGCGACTTGGTAATGCGATCCACAATCATACGCCGGTCCGAATTGTTGCAAATGCTTGAGGTTATTGGATGACGAAATTCGCCGCCGTCATTGCCGCCACGGTCTTCTTAGTTGCGGGCCCATCCTCTGCTACTTCCGCTTCCTTACGCGACTGTTCCGATTTTTCAAAAATGGTGCAAATTCTGGGTGGCGACTTCTTGATGGGCAGCCCGCACTCTGTGTCGCAATCGGAGAATGCACCGCCGAAGCGTGCAAAACGCGAGCGTCCCGTCTACACGTACGTATCGCAAGATTTGCAAGTGGAGAACACGAAGTGACCCGTGAAAAGTTCGCCGCCTTTGTTGTGGCGATGAGCTACCGCAAAGCAGGAGGCTGCAAATACTGGACGGGCACCAAGTTCGAGATCGCAACGGACAGGGATTGGCGTAACCCCGGATATCCACAGCAAGACAATCATCCCGCTGTTTGCATCAGTTGGGATGACGCCAAAGCCTACGCCACATGATTGGCGAATAGAACGGGAAAACCCTACTGTCTGCCGAGCGAAGCGGAGTGGGAGTACTACAGTTTGGGCCAATGCCGATACGCCGCGGTTCTGGGGCAAGGATACTGCTGCGGCCTGTATTCATCCGAATGTTTTCGATCTCAAAGTAGCCGACGCCCGTACGTTCCCCATGATGGCACCACGCAATCACAATGAGAATCATTCTCGTACACCGCGCCCGTTGTCAGTTTCCTGACGAATGCATTTGGTCTACATTACACCGTTGGAAATGCTTGGGAATTGGCAGAAGACTGCTGGCATCAGAGTTATAAAAGAGCGCCAAATGACTGAAGCACATGGATCGCCGACGGCCGATGCACCCAGCGCGTGCTTCGCGGCGGCTCCTGGATCAGTGATGCACGCTTCGTGCGTTCAGGTAACCGAAGCAATATGAACACCTAGATGCGAATTTATCTAAACGGTTTCCGCGTCGCCCAGTCCCTGAAGCGCTAGCGGCCTCAATCTCCCTGAATAGAGACAGCCTGCACAATTCTGGCGCCGCGTGACACCATAAAATAGAGCCCCATATGATGCGTGACATCCCGAGGATGCGCCGCCCCGCCCGGAAGGTTGAGCGTTTCCGCCGCCACGCGGGGCAAGTCATATAAACGCACACGCACCATCATAGACGATGATTTCTTAGCAATCAGACAGCATACCGTGATTGCGTGCAGAAAGTGCCGTCAACACAAAATCCGTGACAAGAATATCGGTTCATATACCAACGACGAGCTAAAGTCTCAACATCATTCTCTCGAACCCAGTCGACGACCGCGTTTCGGCCATGCGCAGCGAACGCTCCAACAAACCCATTGATGCAATCCTTGTGCACCAATGCCGTATTGCTATCGTTCTCAATTTATTTCAGTTCGTACACCAAATCTTCTACACCGCTACCGATTTCGCAGTGCGGTGGATAGGGCGACTCTGGCTCGCCGGGTTCGTGTAAGTCGAGAAAGGCGAGAACCGGCCACCCATGTGCCATGAACGACCGCGCCAGTCGACCCGTCTCTCCGACCATGCGGGAAACTTGCGCATTTTCGACTGGCGGGGCCAGGTTCCACAGCCGACAGCCGCAAAACCCTAAACTTCATCCACAATAACCAACCCGGTATTCGGTCCCTCAGCTACCAGTGCAAGCGTCTGGCGAATGACCGGCATCTCCGGGGTCAACTGCGATAATAGCTCATTCATCAACGCGCTCCGTTTGTTCCACCACGGAAAAATTGTTATTCGGCTATGGCCTACCGCATTTCCTGAACGGTTAACTCAATTGTGAGCCACACGCCCGCCGAAAAATTCACCCGGCCATCCTTGGTCGCACTGGCAATGATTGGCCTTCTTACGCTGCTCTGGGGCGTCAATTTCCCCTCAATCAAAGTCGCCGTTTCAGAATTTCCCCCTTGGAGCTTCCGGGTCCTCTGCGTTACCTGTGGGGCTGTCGGTCTGCTTAGTATAGGTCGACTGATTCTAGGCCATTCAATTCTCGTGCACCCGGAAGAACGCCTTTGGATCGCGCTCGCCGGGTTTCTCAATATCACCGGCTTCCAGATGTGCGTCGCCTTTGCCCTGATGTCGGTCGAAGCAGGCCGTGGCGCTGTCGTCGCCCACACGATGCCACTTTGGGCGACGGTGCTCGCAGCCATCTGCCTCGGTGAACGTCTCACGCTCATTCGATGCGTCGGCCTGGCGATTGGGCTAATCGGTTTGATAGCATTGATAGGAGAAGATCTGATTGGCCTCGGTGGATTTCCTTTCGGGACTACCCTGCTGCTATGCGCCGCAATTTCCTGGGGAGCGGGCACGGTCGTCATAAAATCACGAAATTGGAGCACGCCCGTCATCATTCTGACAGGCTGGCAATTCATCTTCGGCGGTGTTCCGATTGCTATTGGCTTTTTGATTTTCGAAGGGAATGTCGTCTATCAGACGTTGTCCACTGCCGGGCTGATGGCAGTGCTATATTCGGCCTTGGTTCCAATGATTATATGCCATTTGGTGTGGTACACATTGATCGGCATGTTACCCACGGCGATTGCGTCGATTAGTACTCTTGCTATTCCCATCGTCGGCGTGTACAGCAGCGCCCTGTTGTTAGGGGAGCAGGTTGGAACGCGCGAGTGGATATCCCTCGCTCTGGTTGTCACGGCGCTTGCCATCGTGTTGGCGCCAACACGCGTTTGGCAATCGTTTTGGCGGTAGACACAGACACTCGTCGAAGTTTGGGTATGATCGAGAAATGAGGTGGCATTGTTATGATGTCGGTAATACCGAATCTGCTGAAGTTCCATGTTTTCCTCGGAATATTTCTAATTACCGCTGTCCTCGCACTGCCTGACAAGTCGGCCGCAATGGCTCAGGACGGCGTTACGAAACCGGCCGAATTCATCCAAGGACTCGCAGACGAGGCGATCTCGGTGCTCAGTGATCAGCGGGGCACCTTTGAGGAGCGCGAGCAGAAATTCCGAACCGTCCTGCGGGACGATTTCGCCATGAAAAAGATCGGTCGATTCGCGGCAGGTAAGTACTGGCGCAGTATGAGCTCCGAACAAAAGGGCCTATACCAGAACTTATTTGAGGAATGGATCCTCAAAACATATGCGATTCGATTTGGTGGTTATTCCGGCGAAACCGTGAATGTAATCCGGACATTCAAGGCGGGAGCTACGGATGTCTTCGTGCGTACGCGGATTGACAGCAGCAAAAGACGGTCGCTCAAAGTGGACTGGCGCGTGCGTCGCATCGACGAAAGGTTCAAGATCATTGATGTTGTCGTCGAAGGCGTCAGCATGCTGGTCACGCAAAAGGCGGAGTTCAGCTCGGTACTGCGGCAGCGCGGGATTGATGGGTTGATCACAATTTTGCGTTCTCAACTGGATCGGTTAGACGCGGCCAAGGCAAGCTGAGTTGCATCTAGGCGAATAGCCGCCCCACCTTCGCTATTTTGACAGATACTTGAACCAGCCGGAGGTCGCATCGGCAATCGTGTCAGGCGTCCAGATCGGCGCATCGCTCCAGCTGTCGATATGCTCCAACATGCGCCGCACACCGTCTTCGAATTCAACCTTGGCCTGCCAACCTGTCGTAGCCTGAATACGGGAGATGTCGGCAAATGTTTGATCGGGCTCGCCCGGGCGTTTGGGGATATATATTTTCTCGCCTCCAAGCAGATCCACCAGACGATTGATACTGTAACTGCCGCCTGAACCAACATTCAGCGCTTCGCCCGAAATTTCACTCTCGGAAACGGTGAAAAAAGCGTCAGCAACGTCGCTCACATAGGTGAAATCCCGAGTCTGCTCACCATCACCAACCACGGTGTAAGGTTTTCCCGCCAGCTTTTGTGCCAAGAACACCCCAAATACCGCACCGTAGGCGCCGGTAGTGCGGCTGCGTGGACCATATACGTTGAACAGACGTAACGAGGTTGCAGACAGGCCATATACATGTGCCCAGTGTAGCACCAGTTCTTCGCCCATATACTTCGTCAATGCATAGGGATATTCTGGGCTAATCGGATGGTCTTCCGGAGTCGGATAGAATTCCGCCAAGCCATAACAAGTCGACGAGGCGGCGTAGAGGAACCGTGACACGCCATTCGCCCGTGCGGCTTCAAGACAACTCACCGTTCCGTCGACGTTGGCCCGGTGATAATCGAGCGGTGCCTCGATCGACGGAACAATGTCACCAATACCGGCGATGTGAAAGACCCGATCTACATTCCGCATTGCCCCGGCCAAAGCGTCATGCTCGCATAAATCCATCTCCCGGAAATCAAAACGATCCTCACCTTTAAGATGGGCAATATTCTCCGGCCTTCCGCCCGAAAAATTGTCGATACCAATCACTCGATGGCCTTCGGCAAGAAGACGATCCACGATATGGCTTCCAATGAAGCCAGCCGCACCGGTAACCAGAGAGAGCATCGCGAAATCCAAGCCAATTACGTTCGGGAGCGGCCATCATAGGCATGCAGCTCCAGATAAAAAGCGCCCGATAGTCTGCCCGTCCTATCCGGATTCAATTAGCAACTCAAAACCTTATCTACGCCGAGAACCACCAGAAGTTCACCCTTTAGGCGGTAGAAGCCTGATGCTACCTTGCAGATCTGCGGATCGAGATTTGATGGAACA
Source organism: uncultured Alphaproteobacteria bacterium (assembly GCA_964012455.1). Lineage (GTDB taxonomy): Bacteria > Pseudomonadota > Alphaproteobacteria > UBA8366 > UBA8366 > UBA6544. The sequence continues at coordinate 1,054 of CAXGSZ010000128.1, read as the reverse complement.
TTCTCCGACCTCTTATCAGGAAGCACCCCCACATCGCCGATACTGTCGAAGAGCAAAGTGTAAAGAGTCTGGTTTTTCTCGACGGTACTTGAATACTTTTGGTCTGCCTCGCTCTCCTCACCGCCTGAAGCGAAGGCAACGTCGCTCACCTGGACGCACGGCACGACACCATTGCCGTTAGCCGCCCCGAGACACTACTTCAAACCGATTACCGTCACGACACCGCCACGCAGGTTTATAACACTTGCGATTTACTCCGATTCCAGCGGCACCATCGTGGTCCGGTCCGGCTCGACGATGTCCTCGACTTGTATGATCGGAATACCAAACAGCTAACGGCCAATCGTCATTGTGACGTATTGCTGCAAGCCTTGAATCACAGCGTGATGTCCCTCGTTCTAAACCGTCATCACTTCACTTATCGCGCTTAACCCGCCAAAGTCTAATACATAGGTAAGACATACCAATAATCTGAATTCGCTCAAAGACGGTTAATTACGGGAAATTTACAAGGTGCATTACTAGATACGGTATCCTTAATTGTTGGAGGAGGATATAAAGTTTCACGCACGCTCACGTCGCATTTAGCGAACTAGGATCCGGAATATGCCACACCACCTCCACCGGAAGATCAGGAAAGACGAGATCGAGGCATTCAGCCGCGATGGTGTCGTGTTTCTTAAGGGATTTTTCAATACGCACTGGATCGAGATGCTTCGCAAGAGAGCCGATTATGCCCTTGCGAACCCCGGTACACTCGCAAACGAGTTGGATAAATCGTCCCCGGACGGTCGCTTCTTCAGTGATACGTTCCTATGGCATCAGAACGATGGTTTTAAGACATTTATCCAGGATGCACCGGCAGCCGAGATCGCCGGTCGAGTTATGCAATCCGCCAAGGTTTACATCGTATTTGACCAATTCCTGATAAAAGAGCCAGAGACGGATGAGCCGACCGTCTGGCATCAGGACCTTACATATTGGCCGATCAAGGGCGCAAATGTCGCAACACTTTGGCTGGCGCTCGATACCGTGACCGAAGACAGCGGGTCGA
>CAXGSZ010000127.1:0-6653 GCA_964012455.1 uncultured Alphaproteobacteria bacterium | reverse complement strand
ATAGGTCGGAACTACCCGAGCGATATTCTGGATGCTGCCAAAATGTGTCTCGTGGATTGGTGCGGCGTGGCACTCGGTGCGCAAAACGAGGAAGCGGCAGCAGCGGTTTGCAAGGTTGCGATGAACTGGGGGACGAATGGCAATGCCCAAGTTCTTCTTGGCGACAAGGCGGCGCCGTCGGCAGCAGCAATGATCAATGGCACAATGGCGCATTGTCTCGATTACGACGATACGCATGTCGGCTCAACCACACATGTCAGCGGCCCGACGGTCGCATCCGCGTTGGCGGTAGGAACGCATCTCGGTGCGTCCGAGCAGGATATTCTATCCGCGATCATTACCGGCTTCGAGGTTGCAGCGCGTCTCGGAAACGGTGCAGGCCAACCGGCGAACCTACGAGGGTTTCACGCCACTGGCATTTTCGGCGCCTTTGGAGCTACGGCGGCGGCGAGCGTGCTGTATCGCCTTGATGAGGCGCGTGCTCGCAATGCTTTCGGTGCGGTCGCGACCCAGACGGGTGGCCTCAGTGCATCGTTCGGCACCATGTCGAAACCATTCCATGCGGGGAAAGCGGCCCTGAACGGCGTGCTCTCGGCGGAGCTCGCCGGCGAAGGGTTCGTTGCCAAAGAAGACCTGCTGGAGCCGGATGGCGGACTTTCGACCTCCATTTACCAGGATGGCGGGGCGGCGTTAGCGTCGCTTGATTTCGCGGAAGGCTGGGAGATTACCCGAAACACGTTCAAGCCGTATGCGGCGTGTCTTCTGACCCATGCGCTGATTGACGCGGCGCGTAGCCTGTCCGACGAGGTCAAGGGCAAGGACGTCGCGAAGATCGAAGCAATCGTCAGCGAGCCAGCTGTAAAACTCGCGGGTAAGCCCAATCCGCAGACGCCGCTCGAAGGCAAGTTCAGCCTCGCTTATTGCGCGGCACTGGGTCTCAAGGGGTATGAGGCGACAGAAGAGGATTTCTGCGACGAGCGTATTGCTGACCCCGAGCTCAGGGACCTGTTGTCGCGCGTAGAACCGAAGCCGACGGAAAGCATGGCCCAGACCGCGGCACGGATCGTCGTCGAACTCGCAGACGGATCTCGGCTCGATGCCGATATTCCGCTTGCCCTCGGCAACCCGGACAATCCGATGGGTTGGGACGATATGTGGCGGAAGTTCGAGCCGCTGGTCGCGTCAACCCTCGGCGACCGCAGCCGTGAGCTTTACGACCTGCTTCGCGCGTTCGAAGAACCAGGCAGTCTCGACACCTTTGTCGAGATGGTGAGCGCGCGCTAGTCGATTCTTTCCGGCATCAGCGGTCAAGCACTCATGACTGTCGATCGCGTGATCGTCGTCGGCGCGGGGCCGGTTGGCCTGACGGCCAGCATGCTCCTCGCTGAACAGGATATTCCCGTATTGATACTGGAAGCCGAATCAGTGATCAGCGACGATTTGCGCGCCTCCACTTTTCACCCGCCGACACTCGATATGCTCGGGTCTTACGGTCTAACGGACGAACTCATTGCGCAGGGGCTGATCTGTCCAACCTGGCAGATACGAATGCACGCGACGGGTGAGAAGGCGGTTTTTGATTTGTCGCTGATTTCGGATGCGACGGCGCATCCTTATCGACTGCAATGCGAACAGGCGAAACTCTGTCGGCTTCTAGCAGACAGGTTTTCCGATGACGACCGTATCGAAATTCAGTACAGCACAAAGGTGACCGGTATTTCACAAACCGACGAGACCGTCGAAGTGCTGGCTGAACGCGTCGATGGCGGCGCGGAAGAAATCCTCACCGCACGCTATGTCATCGGCGCCGACGGCGCCGGCAGCGTCGTCCGCGAAAGCCTGGGGCTTGAATTCAAAGGGTCAACTTATCCGGAGACCACCGTTCTCGCATCGACGACATTTCCGTTTCAGGACTATATAGATGGATTGTCCAACGTGAGCTATTGCTGGAGCGAAGGCGGGAACTTCGCCCTGTTGCGCCTCAAAGATTTTTGGCGCTGCAGCCTCTACTACGATCCCGATCTAACATTCGAGGAGGCCACGTCCGACGAGCGCATACAAATTCAGCTGAACGATGTTCTCCCGAACCCGGACCCTTACGAAATCGTCGACGTCCGTCCCTATCGCGTACATCAGCGTATCGTCGATACTTATCGGGTCGGGCGCATCCTTCTCGCTGGTGATGCCGCCCATATCAACAGCCCGTCAGGTGGTATGGGGATGAACGGCGGTATTCACGATGCGTTCAGTCTCGCCGAGAAGCTTTCGGAGGTCTGGCGCGGCGGCGACGATTCTTTACTGGACGTATACACGCGCCAACGTCGGTTGGTCGCGGAATCCGCGATCCTCCGACAGGCCGACCGTAACCGGAGCCGGATGGCCCAAAAGGATCCAGGTGCGCGGGCACGCGCACTGGCTAACCTTCAGGCAACGACCACCGATCCAGAAAAAGCGCGGGATTATCTTCTAAAGAGCTCAATGATTGCCGGTCTTCAAATGGCAGCGGCTATCAAGTGAGACTTCACGGAGGTGTGTGTTTATTTGGTGGTAACGACATTGAGGCTGATGGGCACGCCACCGATTTCAAGGGTGCTGGAGTCGTCGAACAGATCGTGAGTTTCGACCCGTTCGACGGAAGTGAAGCCCGCGACCTTCAGGTAGTCGTCGAGGAACTCCAGGGTCAGGCCAACCATATGATGGTCATAAGGGTCTGTCTGGCCGCCAAAGGCGATCCGCATTAAGGCAAAGCGCTGTTCCATATCGAGTTGCGGATGCAGGAACAGTCGGCACAGCGTTTCAAAGTCTGGCACGCTGATCCGGAGTGTTCCGCCCGCCGCCAGGACGCGGTGACATTCCTTTAAGGCCTGTGGCAGATCGTCGAGATATCCAAGATGTTCAAAAACATGGCTGGCATATATTTCGGTGACTGCTCCATTGCTATAGGCCGAAAGGTCTCGGCAATCGCCGAGGGTATCGACATGCGGTCCAGGTTGGACATTAAAAATCGTCCAGCCTTCCTTTGCCGTCTCGCCACCGATATGCAAGCGCAGTGGAACGTCACTCATGACGTCAACCTACCGAAGGCTCGCGCCGAAGCAAAGGGGCTCGCTGGACGAAGGACAATCCTGCTATACTTCCTTCGTCAAATTCCTGATGCTGTTGGAGAAGACGATGTCGCAAGCACCTGAAAGCCACGGTCACGAACCCGAGATCACGAAGACTCTTGCTTCGTATACGTCCGGACTGAAGTTTGAAGATCTATCGGATGACGCTGTTGAGGCGGCGAAGCACTGTCTCCTCGATTGGATAGGTGTCACCGTCGCCGGGCTTGAGGAGCCGTTGACCCAGATGCTCATCGCGCAAGCGGAAGCGGATGGCGGCGATGCACAGGCGTCAGTTGTTGGTGATGGTCGAAAGTTCAGTGCGTCTCAGGCGGCCTTGATCAACGGCAGCGCGTCGCATGCCTTGGACTATGACGACGTGCAGACCCGGCTCCAAGGTCATCCAACGGTACCGGTTGCACCAGTTGTATTGGCGCTTGGTGAAATGGAGGGAAGGAGCGGTAAAGACGTTATTACGGCGTTCGCCGCGGGTGTAGAGGCGGAATGCCGCATCGGCGCTTATATGGGCATGACGCATTACGAGAAAGGTTGGCATTCAACAGCAACGATCGGCACATTTGGCGGTGCGGTCGGGGCCGCGCGAATGATGGGCCTTGATGTGGAGAAGTCTGCTCTTGCGATGGGTATCGCCGGAACGCAGGCGGCAGGCCTGAAATCCATGTTTGGCACAATGTGCAAGCCACTTCATGCGGGCAAGGCGGCGCAGAATGGTTTGTTCGCGGCGAACATGGCGGCGCGTGGCTTCACGTCTCGTCCGGATGTGCTCGAGCGGCACCAGGGATTTGCGCATACGCAGTCCGAGGCACCGAATATCGATGCTGGTCTGTTCGGACTCGGGGATCGCTTTGAGGTCCGCGATGCCCTCTTCAAGTACCATGCGGCCTGTTACGGGACGCATGGCACGATTGAGGCAATTCACGCCATTCGGGCGAAGAATGAGATCGATCCCGCTAATGTTGAGCGGGTCGAGCTTGCGGTGCGGACCGGGTTCCTCGACGTGTGCGGCATTCCGACACCGGAGACCGGCCTTGAGGGAAAGTTCAGCCTGCGTTTCTGCGCTGCTATCGCGATCGCCGGTGAGGATACCGCACGACTTGAGACATACAGCGACGAGAATGTGAAAAATCCGGCCCTTGTCGACCTCTTTCAGAAGGTCGTGGTTTCCGAGAAGGATTCCTTGGAACGGATGGAGGCGGAAGTCACGATCTACACCAAGGATGGTGTCGTGCACTATGAGAAATACGACGCCGGCATTCCGGCTGCCGACCTTCCGGCGCAGTGGAAAAAACTCGTCCGCAAGTTCCAGGGATGCGTCGAACCCGTCCTAGGCTCGGAGAAGACCGAGAACCTGATACAGGCCGTCGAGCGTCTAGACGAGACAGACGATGTACGTGAGCTGACAGCACTCTGGTCAGCCTAAGGCACCAACAACCCGGATATATTCCTGATAATTGCGCTATGGAAGCATTTAACGGGGACAAATGAGAAAGATCGACTTGTCGGAGGTCGCGTATGTCGGAAATGGACTAAAGCGGCCCGAATGCGTGTATGCGACAAAGTCAGGCATGATCTACACATCGCATGCCGATGCGAATGGTCAGGGGGGGATTGCGTGCATTTATCCCAATGGCCAGATTGAAACCATACTCGCGGAGAAGGGAGACGTTCCCGAAATTTTCATCACAAACGGATACGCTTTGATGCCGGATGGAAGTTTCATGATCGCGAATCTCGGCCCCGATGGCGGCGTCTATCGATTGACGCGAGACGGCATATTGACGCTTGAGCTAGACGCGGTCGACGGCCGTAAAATCCCCTCTACGAACTTTGTGAACCGAGATGCGCAAGGCCGGTTATGGGTGAGTGTGTCGACCTGGCAGGACCCTCGCGATCAGGCTTTCAGGCGAGGCGTCTGCGACGGCTTCATCGTATTGATGGACGAAAACGGTGGTCGGATCGTAGCGGACGATATCGACTTCGCGAACGAGAACAAGCTGCACCCGTCGGGTAAATGGCTCTACGTCAACGAGACCATGGGACGGGCCGTCGTTCGTTACGCGATCAAGAATGACGGGGGTCTTGGCCCGAAGGAAGTCGCCGCCGAATATGGTGAGGGCAATTTTCCAGATGGGTTCGAGTTCGACTGCGAAGGGGGAATATGGATGACCAGCATCGTTAGCAATCGCGTGGTGCATGTCTCCCCCGAAGGGTGGGAAACTATCATTCTAGAGGCGGGGGACCCCGGGCTCATCGCGCGGTCCGAGGCCGCATATCAAAATGGAGACTTCAATCGAGACTATCAGAACGAAGGCAATGCGAGTCCGCTAGGCAATTGCGCGAGCATTTGCTTCGGCGGCCCGGACCTTAAGTCTGTTTTCTTGGGATCGCTCGCAGGGCATAGCGTATCCACGTTCCGTGTGGACATAAGCGGCGCGGAACCTGCCCATTGGCATTTTTGAGGCGGATCGACGATGCGACACAAAAGAGACGAGAAAGAACTAGAGATAATTCGGTCCGTCGCCGCCAACGGGAATGATCGGCCTGTTACGATGCTTAACCTGAACCGCTACGTGTCGGAAGCGGGCTTTCCCGACGGCGACCTCTATCGCGCCTATATGGACGGTCTCCGAGCATTCCTGCCGAATGTGGGCGGCAAAATCCTTTGGCGGACGCCTGTCTTTGGGAGGGTCGTCGGCGATCAGATGCTGCACGAAATTCTCGCCGCTTGGTATCCCTCGCATCAGGCCTTCTTGGACCTACCGAATGCGCCCGGTGCGGAGGACAACTACCGCCTACGCAATGAAGCGGTCGAATACGCGGCGATTCATCGATGCGTCGGCGAGGGATACGGACTGGCCCCCGTCACATAGAGAAGCTGTCCAGAGCATCCCTCACCTTAGATTATATCAAAGAATGAGGCCTATGGAGCAGAGAAATGCGGATCAGTCTTTTCGCACCGGTGATCAGCCCGATTAACGACGCAGGCTATTTACGTGCGCTGGCGCGTGGTGCGGAGGAGCGCGGCTTTCACGGCATATGGCTCGGTGAGCACGTGGTGCTCTTCGATCAGTACGAGGCCCAGTATCCCTATCAGGACGATGGCCGTATTCCAGTCGGCGTTGAAAACGGCTTGTTGGAGCCGATCACGGCATTGAGCTACATTGCAGCGGTGACCGAACGCATTCGCCTCGGGACCGGGATTTGCCTCGTGCCGCAGCGCAATCCGGTCTACACGGCAAAGGAAATTGCTGCGGTGGATTATCTCTCCGGCGGCCGTGTCGATTTCGGCGTGGGTGTTGGCTGGCTCAAGGAAGAGTTCGATGCGCTCGGTGTCCCCTTTGAGCGGCGAGGGGCACGATGCCGCGAGTATCTTGAGGTGATCGGTACGCTATGGGCGGATGACGTCTCGTCCTTCTCCGGAAATTTCTACGAACTGCCGCCGTGCCGTCAGTACCCAAAACCAATTCAGCGGCCCGGGCCACCGATCTATTTCGGAGGCGAGAGTACCGCCGCCCTTCGCCGGGTCGCCGA
>CAXGSZ010000126.1:0-6655 GCA_964012455.1 uncultured Alphaproteobacteria bacterium | reverse complement strand
GCCGCCCACCCTTTACGGCCGAAAGGTGCTTGCGGACACAATTCATTTCACCGATATGGGCACCAGATCGCAGTAGCGCCCGGTTTACGTCTTGTTTGTCGCGCAAGGTCAATCCGTCGGCGGGTAATGACAGCAACGCCGACGCGCCGCCCGATATCAAACAGAGAACAAGATCTTCTGGCCCGGCGGATTTGACACAATCCATAATGCGCCGCGCAGCCAATTCGCCGCACGCATCGGGTACGGGGTGCGCAGCCTCAACAATTTCGATCTGATCGCACGCGACGCGGTGACCGTATCGCGTAACGACCAAGCCTTCGAGCGGGCCGGACCAATGATCTTCCACAGCACGGGCCATCTTCGCAGACGCTTTACCCGCCCCGACAACGATTGTGCGGCCGGACGGAGGCACAGGAAGAAACGGTGCCAAACATTTCGCCGGATCTGCGGCATCTATCGCGGCTTCCATAAGAAGCTCTAGCAACGCTCTTGGATTCAAAACCATACGGTCGGCGCCACTTTCAGGTCCGCAATAAGGAGGCGTTGCTCGCGGACATATATTGCGAAATATCAACTTCGTCTACCTGCTTGGGATCAAGAAACGTGTCAGCATATTCTTTCCAGACGCCCGCCGTCAGAAACAACTCGAACAGGTCCGGATCGATATGCTGATCCTTGTTCATGAACATCATGATTTCCAGGGATTCGCTTAGCGTTTTCGCCTTCTTGTAGGGACGGTCCGACGCAGTTAACGCCTCAAATATGTCTGCGATGGCCATCATCCGTGCGGGAAGCGACATATCCGACTTGGTCAGGCCGCGCGGGTATCCGGTACCATCCAATTTTTCGTGATGCCCGCCCGCATATTCCGGAACCTTCTTCAGGCTTTTGGGGAATGGCAGCGATTCCAGCATTTCGATGGTAACCGAGATATGATCGTTAATCTTCGCCCGTTCCTCCTCCGTCAGCGTACCGCGGCGGATCGAAAGGTTATAGATTTCGCCAAAATTGTATTCCGTCGTGACATGATCTGGCCGGTCTTCCAGCAATTTCTCCTCGCAGGGCGAAGCGGCCAGAGCGGCGTTCTCGAGACGCTTGCCTTCTTCCCATGACAGCCCGAGGCTCCGATCGAGAGTCCTAGTCCACGTCATCTCACCGATCTTCTTGATGCGCTTGATCGCCTCGTCGTCAAGGAACTCGCCGCCGACATTAGTCTCCGCAATGAACTCGAAATCATCCGTTAGTTGAGCCGCTCGCGCTTCGTATTCCGCCTTCAAACGCTCACGTTCGCCGGTTTCCGCATCCATCGCTTTCTTGAGATATTCGATTTCCGCTTCTCGAATCATGATCTCAAAACGGTTTCGCACTTCATGGATCCGGTTGCTGATCGTCTCCAGTTTAACGGCCTTGTCGACAACGTACTCAGGCGTTGTGACCTTTCCACAATCGTGCAGCCATCCCGCGAGGTGCAGCTCGTACCACTGATCTTCCGTTAGATCGAAGTCGGCAAACCGTGGATCACTGCTTTCACAGGCCGCGCGGGCGATCATCTTCGTAAGCTCTGGAACGCGTTGGCAGTGACCGCCGGTATAGGCAGATTTCTCGTCGATCGCGCCGGCAATCAGCTCGATGAAGCTGTCCATCAAGGTGCGAAGCTGCTGCACAAGCAACTGGTTCTCAAGCGCAACGGCCGCTTGTCCCGCAAGCGCCCCGATAATCGATTCGACGTTCTGGTCGAACGGGACAACATTGCCCTTCTCGTCACGTGCGTTTACCAACTGAACGACGCCGATCACATCATCGGCACGGTTCAATAGCGGTATCGTCAGGAAACTCATGGACCGGTAGCCAGTCTTCTCGTCAAAAGCCTTGGTGCCGCTGAAATCATACTTCTCGACCGTATAAGCGTCGTGGATATTGCTCTTTTCCTTGGTGAGAGCGACCGCTGTCGCAACGTTCTTGTAATTCGCCTCCTGCGTTTGGGGTTCGAAGGTATTTAGTGGCGGGAACGGAATGTCCTGTTCGGTCGTCCCGCCCATGGCAATGTTGAGCGTGTCGTTACGCATGATCTCGAACGACAACGTCCCGTCTTCTTCGTTGTAGAGGTACAAAGTACCACCATCCGCGTTTGGAATTCGTTTGGCCTCGAGAAGGATCATTTCCATCAATCGGTTATGATCCCGTTCCGAAGACAGGGCGATCCCGAGCTCGATCAAACGCTCGAACGTTTGTTCGCGATCTGTCGCCTGTATTTCACTTGACTGCTGCACATCGTTCACCTAGTCGCTCGTAATCGGCAATGGACACAATTTTACCGACCACACGGCCACGTCCCTTTTCGAACCGCATGTCGACAATAGCAGAATATGCTTCGTTGCTGAAATTCCACACGTTTCCCACGTTGTTCCCAGGCTCATACGAGCTCCACTTCCATCTGCTCGCTTGCGGCGGATACGTTATCCCATTTGCTGAGTGCGTACACCTCTAGCTTGTCCATAAACGCGTCTTTAAGGTCGGATCGTGATGGAAAATCGCCATCGATCCCGCGCCCGCCTCACGGCACAATTTCACGCCTTCGTTCCAAGTTGAATGCCCCAAGCCGACCTCCCGCGGAAATTCCTCTTTGGTAATAGGTCGAAGCGAAGATCATCAAATCAGCACCTTCGATAAGCTTGAGAACTTTGCGGCCCAACTCGGCCGGGTACATGCTCGGTATCCGTTTCGTAATAGAGCGATTTGTCGCCATGCTCAATGCGGTATCCGGTAGCATCGTTCGGGTGATTGAGTATCGCCGTCTTGATTTCGATCCCATCGCCCATCTCGAACGAAAGTCGACGATGTTGATTCTACTGTTCATCGCTTTCAGCCGCGACGGCTTGATACCCAACTCGATTAAATACCGTAACACCGGTGACGCACGTGCAGCGGATAGCTACCAATTCGACGGGAAACGCTCCGACCGGATCAGCACCTTGTCCGTATGCCCTTTGACGCCAATACAATAGTCATTGTAGGTCGGTAGCTGCATTTCCTCGAACATTTTCAAAAAGATTCGCCGCGCTTCCGGCAGGAGGTCCGCTCGCCCAAAACCGGAGGACGCCTTGCTCGAGAATTCGAGTACAACACCGTCCTGGTCGAAACCGACTTCGGACTGCTCCTGGCTGACCTCTGCACCCTCGAGAATGGGGTTCATATTTTAAATAAAGGAAAACATCGGCGTGACGGCGCTCTCTTGGCGGCCCAGGTTTTCCCTGATCGCGGCCATGGCCGCCTCACGCTCTTCGGCGTCGTAATCCTTGGATGTGATGATCATGACAAAATACGCAAGCAGCGCGGTGATCGCTTCGGCATAGGTTACGAGCCACTCCTCGCTGACCTGCTGTTCTTCTTGTTTTGGGCGCGGCCTCATTCGACCGCTTCCTAATGCCCGCTGTGCAGCGCCAGCCAGTCATTTCGCGCTTCCTCGCCGATTAGAGTCGCCGCCATAGTGCCAACAATAATCATGAGGGCACTAGAAAAGCTGCCGAATATCTCATAGATATCGGTGCTCGGAGCACACCAAAGAATGAAAAGGCTGAACTTGAAGCAGTCGCAATCCTGCGTCACTGAAGCATCATGCGAGGCTGCGGCGCAAAGCCGGATAAAGTACCGCGAGGATACCGCCACGCAGTGTGAGAAACAGGAAAAATACAAGCCAAAGGCCATGATTTCTCACCTGTGGCGAGAGGCCGAATACAAAGCTTAGAAAGACGGCAAATGCCGTATCCACGGCGCCCCGCCTGGGAACCGCGATATTAGCAAGAATCATCGGACCGGATATGCGCCATAGACGGCGGTTCGTCGCCGCATCGACCCACGGAGACATCCCGAAGAATCTGATCACGCAGATTGTCCACAGCACCGCCGCCAGGCTTCCCCAAGTGCGGCTTCGAAAGCACCTGTCACCGCGCCAGCGTCCATGATCGACGATCCCGCTAATCGATCCCGTATGTCCTCAGGCTTCGGGCGTTCCGCAACAAGCCTACGTGCTGCTTCGATATACTGTGATGTGTCCCGTGCAACCCATTCGGGCCAACCAGCGCGGGACAGGAGACTGTCTCCGACCCGGGCGGCATGACGCTCACCCGACATTGTCACCACCGGAACGCCCATCCATAACGCCTCGCATGTCGTTGTTGTTCCGTTATACGGAAATGTATCGAGCGCCACATCGACCTCACCGTACAGCGCCATGTGCGCCTCGCGCGACCGGAAGCGTCCTTGCAATATCAACCTCTCCACCCCAACACCACGCGCGACAAATGCATGTTGCAGACGATTACGCGTACCCTCGTCCGCAAGCTGGCGGCACTTAAGTAACAGTCGCGATTGCGGTTCCGCTACTAGCAGCTCAGACCAGATATCAATGACCTTATCGTTGACCTTCGCGAAATTATTGAAAGAACCGAAAGTCGGAGGCCTGTTATACTTCGGGACGGGGATGGGAGTGTCGTCTGGCGGACGGTAGCATAGAAACCCGGGCTCGAGACGCAACAATGTTTCGGTATGCCAGCGGTCGGCATCGCCCTTGGGATCAGCTACCGTATCGGTTACCCGGTAGTCCATGCGCGACAATCCTGTCGTCGCAGGATAACCAATCCAGCTCACTTGGACGGGTGCGGCCCGCCGCGCAAACACAGCCATTCGATTGTCCGCGGTATGTCCGGCAAGATCGATGAGAATATCGATCCCGTCCTCAACGATCCGGCGATGCAGGTCCTCATCATTGTCGTCAGCGGTGTCACGCCAAACATCCGCCGCAGAACGGATCCGCTGCGTCACTGCGTCACCACCAATCACATCCGAATAACATGTCACGTGGAAGCGCGTACGGTCGTGGGCCGCAATTATCGGTTCAGCAAAAGACGCTACGGAATGACCATAAAAATCCGGAGATACATAGCCGATCTTCAGCAGTGGCTCGCCTCTTTCGGATAGGTTGAGCTCGGGTTCGTTACCGGTCTCAAACCGCTCCGAAAAGGCGACGTGCTCCGCAAAAAGATGTGCTTCATCAACACGCGGCGAACAACAGCGTGCAAGTAGTACATTCGAGCGCAATACTGAATCGTTCGGACTGATATCTATTGCCTTTTCATAAGCTTCGAATGCGCTGTCTAGGCGACCCTGATCCTTTAGGACAATCCCCAGATTATTGTAAGGACCGGCAAGCTTGGGATTGCATTCAATGGCGGATAGATGTGCCGTCTCCGCTGCCGTCAACTCCCCTTTCGCCGCTAGGACGACACCCAGATGCGTAAGTGCGAACGGATTCTCACCATCCAAATCAAGGGCCCGACGGTAGGCATCCTCCGCACCATCCAGGTCATCACTCTCCTGAAGCACGACACCGAGGTTGGTAAGTGCCTCCGGATATTCCGCGCGGATCGCTAGCGCTGCGCGATAGCATTCGGCAGCCGCAGCCCGATCACCGAGTGCACGATGCACGTTACCAAGATTGTTACGTATCTCCGCCACCTCGGGGGAAAGTTCCGCCGCCTTGGTTAGAGCTTCGGTCGCCTCCTCGAATTCACCGAATGCTGCAAGAGCGGTTCCGAATTCGTTGTGGAAGACGGCCACCTCCGGCTGCAACTCGATCGCGACCCGATAGCTTTGCAGCGCATCGGCGACCGCCCCCCGTTCCATCAGGATTGCACCGAGATATGCATGAACCAGAGAGTCCTCCGGGTCCCGCTCGAGCGCAGTTCGCGCCAGTTTCTCCGCCTCCACCGTATTTCCCTGTTCTAGGGCGTTGCGGATCGGTGCAATACCAATCTCCGTCATATCGGCGTCACCCCGAAATTATCGTCGCCGCAGCACAAATCGATTTCCTGAAACTGTTTCCCCGAAAGTCCCAACACGGCCGGTCCAGAATCCGGCATATCAGGTTTAGCCTGCTCCCAAAGCTCTGTCCATCAGCTGCCCTCCCGAATGCATTATTCATGTGTTAAGTTTGCGAATTTTGACATTTGCCGACCGCGCGCGGCACCGGCAATACATGGAAAGGCTTCGTCGTGGTACGGATGGATTACGAAAATTACCTACAAGAACAGAACGGCTGGGCCAAAAAACTGGCGGCAAAAGCGGACCTCGACAACGGAGCAACAGACTGCGATTACGTTCTGCTAACCATTATGGCAATCTATCGTCTACTCGTATTGTCCCTGCAAGCTCAGTTCGAAGTTGATGAAGGGTACCGGCAGAACTTGCCCAAACTCGCGTTCAACTCGAAAAGCCAAGCCGCCTAATCTGAGTGACGCCTGTCACTGCACCGACTAACCATCAAAGTTAGTATCTTTAGACGCCAGAAAGGCAGAAATAGGAATCTGATCACGTTGAAAGACGCCCTCTACGCAGATAGTCAGAAAGCGTGAGCCACCGCGCGAACGACCTTGCCTGCACCGATGAAACGGAAGCGGCGATCGATAGGATCTAGCGACTGCTTTCGCTCGGACATCGCCGGGGTCTCACCGTCAACGTCTAGTCGGCTTTCGTATCGTCAGTCGCGTGCAATTCGACGGGCAAATGAATCTTGTCACCCCACTCACGCCAGGACCCGAGATAGTTACGCACCCTCTCGTAACCAAGCAGCCTTAACGCCGTGTATACGTGGGCGGAC
>CAXGSZ010000125.1:0-6665 GCA_964012455.1 uncultured Alphaproteobacteria bacterium | reverse complement strand
GCGATCGCAGAGATCGCTAAGCTGTCCGATCCGCTCGGGGATATCCTCAGGGGCCAATGATACGGAGATCCAGCCATCTCCCTTCTCCGCCACACGCCGGAGCGCCCTGTTGGAGACACCACCGATCAGCACCGGTGGATGCGGTTGCTGCACAGATCCCGGATAGCACTTTACAGCGTCGAGGCTGTAGTGCGGGCTTTCATGCACAACCTCGCCGCCGCCTGAGACTTTCTTGAAAATATCGATGTAGTCGTCGGTAACCGCGCCGCGTGCGGAAAAATCCGCTGTCTGCATCGCCTTGAACTCTTCCTCCATCCATCCGCTGCCCACTCCAAGAACGATCCTTCCCCCCGAGAAAACATCATAGGTCGCCAGCATTCGGCCAAGCAGTACCGGGTTACGGTAAGGCATCACAAGAACGGCGGTCCCAATCTTCAGCTTCGTTGTAGCACCGGCGAGCACACCCATTGTCGCAATCGGTTCCATCAAGGGATCCGTGCCGGGTGCCGGAAAATCTCCAGTCGGACTATAGGGGTATCGAGATTTAACCGTCGACGGAAAAACGATGTGATCCGCCAACCAGATCGAGTGATAGTTTCGCTCCTCAGCAAACTTCGCTAATCCAAGTATGTTTTCCGGCGTCGCCAATGCACCGTATACGCCTACGTCGATCCCGACTTTCATACCTTTCCTCCACCCTCTTTTCCGTCAACGAGAATTCAATCTAAGTCGTCACGCGCGCAATAAACGGTCCCCACGTTTGCTGAGCCTGTGGCTTACGGCATTGCGAACCACTAGAGGTGCCTTAGCTCCCTCTTGGGAAATCGATGGAGTTCCGCATGCTTCTTAAAGACAAGGTAGCTTTGATCACGGGTGCTGGCGACGGGATAGGTAAGGCGATCGCGCTCGCGATGGCAAGAGAAGGTGCACATATTGTATCGGTCGATATCGATGGTGACGCCGCCAAACGCACCGCGAACGAAGTCGGAGAATTTCATGTAAAGGAACTTGCTCTAGAGACTGACGTTGGAGACACCAAACAAATCGACGATATGGTAGTCCGCACGATCGAAACTTTCGGACGACTGGACATCATCGTGAACAATGCCGGCGTTACCCGTCGTGCAGGTATCATGGAGCTAACGGAAGAAGATTGGGACCGCATTCACCGGGTCAATGCGAAGGGAGTGTTCTTCTGTCTGCAGAGTGCCGCCCGACGGATGATCGAGCAAGGCGGCGGCTGCATCATAAACATCGCCTCGATTGCCGGGCGCGGATATATCGGCGCCTCGAACGCGGCCTATGCGGCAAGCAAGGGTGCCGTCATCGCCCTCACTAGAAAGGCCTCGCAGGAACTCGGACCCTATAATATCAACGTCAATGCCATCTGCCCCGGCGTTACATTAACGCCGCTTGGAGAGCGAAACCGTGTTATCCGCGCGCAAGAGCAAGGGGTTAGCATTGAGCAAGCGCTGGAGAATTCGGTGAAGCCGATTCCAATCCGTCGCGCGAATGATCCCGAAGACATCGCGGCTCTCGCCGTGTTCCTTGCGTCACCGAGCGCACGCAATATTACTGGCCAATCTTACAACGTCGACGGCGGGCTGATTCCGAGCTAACACAGCCACCCGGAAGACAGTATTTCGGAGGACAAAGATGACTACAGGATTCATCGGCATAGGAAGCATGGGCCTGCCGCTCGCCGCTAACATCCTCGACCAAGAGCAATCCCTGGTGGCGTTCGATATCAATACGGACGCGACCCAGCCGCTTGCCGAAAAACAGGCCCGCATAGTTGGATCGCCTGTCGAGGTCGCCAACGAAGCCGAAGTGGTCTTTGCCTGCATGCCCAGCATCGAGAGCTTCAACGCTGTCGTTACGGGACAAGACGGGATCATTCACGGCAGTCGAATGAAGACTTTCGTGAACCTCGGAACGATGGGGACTGAAGCCCTCGCTGAGATTGAAAAGGTCCTGAGCGAAAAAGGTATACCGATGCTCGACGCGCCTATTACCGGCGGAGTACAGCGCGCTTGGGATAAGGATATCACGGTGATCGCTTCCGGACCGCAAGCCGTCTACGACGAAATTGAGCCCTTTCTAAAGTCCTTCGCCCGCGACATCCACTACGTAGGCGACAAAGTCGGCCAGGCCCAGATCGCCAAGATTTGCAATAATATCATGTCATTCACAAATATGATTATTGGCCTCGAGGCATTGGTCATGGCGGCGAAGGGCGGCGTTGACCCGCAAAAAGCTCTCAGTGTGATCAACTCGGGTTCCGGACAGAACAGTGCTACCCTTTCGAAGATTCCCAATTTTGTCATGAAGGGGAACTTCGAAATGGCAGCACCCATGCATATCATCGCCAAGGACGCGATGCTTTGGCGCATGGAATCCGAACGCCTGAAGACGCCCACAAATGTCGCCAGTGCGAGCTACCAGGCATTGCAGCAGGCCCTCGCTATGGGTCTCGGTAACGGCGACTTCAGTGAGATTGTGAAACTCATGGAACGGGATTCGGACTTCGAGCTGCCAAAAGGTTAATGGGTCAGCAGAACGAACCGTGATTTTTATTGCAATCGTTAGGAGCGCTCGCCAAGCTGTGATACGATGAGATTTGTATATCCAAGTTTCACTGATCAGCAGGTGTGCGATACAGGGCGTCGACCACCAGGAGAACCGCCACGCAATTAGGTCAACGGAGTGCGGGACCTTTGTATCGCGAGATATCGGTCGGTTGCGGGATCACCGCAACAACATTTGTTCACGCTGCGGTGTGGATCTCGATCTCGAGTTGAGGCCCATCAGTGGAGAAGTCCAACACGCCTCAAACGCAGCGCAAAACCATGGACCAGCAGATCGGCGATTACCCTAAAAATGCGAGGGAAGCACTGGCCCACTATATTCAAATTTTCGTCTCAAGTTCGATAATTTGAGCACAAATTGAGGCATAAGTTGCAGTCGTTACTTGATGAGCAACAAAGCGCGGCAAACGCCCGAGGTGTTTCTTTGGATGAGGACTAGCGTCTGTAATTTGTCGAAAGCACGGTTCATCGCCGCCTTGAGGGGCAGGCATCTCTTTGGGAGCGATGGCATCAATCAACTTGTGAACGATATCCAGTATATACAAGCGCGCGCATGCGTTCACACCGGATACGCATCTTGACGTCCCCGCCCAACGTTTACATGAGTGGATAAAGCAACCTAAATCGACGCATTTCTGAGGAAGATTACTCATGGCCGAATACATTCCCCCCGCACTCGACTGGGTGCGCGAACAAGTCGAACTCTACGAAAGCAGCGGCGGTACCCAAGGCACCACACTGCGAGATACCGGCCTGCCGTGCATCATTGTCACCCACAAAGGCAATAAGTCGGGGGCCATTCGCAAAATCCCCCTGATGCGCGTTCAGGACGGTGACAATTACGTACTCGTCGGTTCCTACGGCGGCAGTCCGAAACACCCGGTCTGGGTGCATAACATCCGAGCGAATCCGGACGTCGAGATCCGCGACGAGACACAAGTGTTAAAAATGCGAGTTCATGAAATAACCGATGACGCGACCCGCGACCGCCTATGGCAAATTAGCGCGGACGCCTTCCCGCCCTATGACAAGTACCAGGCCAAGACCGATCGCAAAATCCCGGTGTTTCTTGCGGAACCAGTCTAAACCGCTTTTCAGGCAGCCTCCGCGGTCATCAATCCGGCGATTGTCACTTCGATAAACGCGTCGACTTCGTCCTTCGTATTGACCGTCGAGAGGCAAATTAATCCGTATTCGGCCATATAAAACCCGGCGTTGAGCAGATATTGATGCAGCGTGGCCATTCGGGCTGATTCTTCTGGTTTGGGATAGATCGTCCGATAACTGTTGAGCGAACGATCCGTCAGGTGCATGCGCATCAGTGACCCTTGACCCGTTACTTGCGCGCTAATGCCGGCGCGCAAGAATGCTTCGCCAAAGCCTTGGCGTCCATATTCACCCATGGCATTGAGCGCGTCGAATGCATCACGGGTCATCCCTTCCATCGTCGCCATCCCGGCTACCATGGTCACCGGGTTGGCGTTGAAAGTTCCCCCATGCGGTAGGCCTTGACCTGGTTCAAACACCTGCATGACATCACTGCGTCCTGCAACTGCGCCGACCGGAAATCCACCTCCAATAATCTTTCCGAGTGCCGTCAGGTCAGGGGTCACCCCGCGCACACCTTGGGCACCCTCGTAACCGAGGCGAAACGCAATGACCTCGTCGAAGACCAGTAGGACACCGTTCGATTGACAGAATTCGACCAACATTTCGAGATACGCCTGGCTGGGCGGCACCATGCCGACGCGACTTGAAACCGGGTCATATACAACCGCTGCTAATTCTCCAGCGTGCCGCTTCAGCAATTCCGACGCTGCCACCTCATCGTGATACGGGATAACGACGACATCATCGAGCACACCCTGCGGCGTTCCCTTTGAATATGCTTTCGAGCGCGGCTCATTCTGACCCCAATCCTCGGGCCCGGTATTCAAGCTTACTTCGGCAAAGTCATAACTACCGTGATATGCGCCCTCGCACTTTGCGATCTTGGGCCGTCCAGTAAACGCGCGAGAGGCCTTGATTGCATTCATAACCGCTTCGCTGCCGGAGTTCATGAATCGAATCTTATCAAAGCTAGGCACCCGTCCGCAGATCAACTCGGCATGCGCGAGCTCTTGCTCAGTTCCGAACGAGAAAGCCGTGCCTTTTGGGAGCTGTGCGGTCACCGCTTCTGTCACTGCCGGAAAGGCATGGCCATGAATCAGCGATGTGAAATTGTTGATGAAGTCGATATAGACATTGCCGTCGACATCCGTGACTTTGCTACCGGACGCCTCGGCAACGTATATCGGATGCGGTTTGAGATCGATTGTCGAGCGGCTGTTACCGCCGGGAAGCACGTCCTTCGCACGTTCGAAGTTTCGGGCGGAATTGGAACTCGGGTCGGGAAACATCGCATAAAACTCCATCGGGACTTTCGTGTCCGCCTGTTGCGGCTATGTTCATTCCAGCACGAAAGCGCGCGCGCGAAAAGACGAGGGAGATTGATCCGATGACCGAAGGCTTCAAAACCGAACGTAAAGGAGCGTTCCTGCACGTAACCATAGACCGGGCCGACGAGGGCAACAGGGTTACAGATCCCATGCTCGACGGTCTCGCCAGCATCACAGATGACGCGTCTCTTGACAAAAACCTTAAAGGAATTGTTCTGCGAGGTGCCGGTGACGATTTTTGCCACGGCAGAGTCCAAGGGACGCCGCCGCCGGAAGGAACTCCGAAGAACGCGTATGAAATTCATCAGCGCGTCATGTCCCGCATACTGGGCGTATACGCGGCGTTTCGACGGTGTCCCGCACCGATCATCGCCGTCGTCCAGGGCAAAGCGCTGGGCTTCGGATGTGCGCTAGTCGGCGGCGCCGACATCGCCATCGCCAGCCGGGGTGCGACATTCGCGCTGACAGAGATGCCCCACGGCACTGCACCGACGCTCGCCTTATCGGCTTTGTCACATGCCGCACCCAAGACGCTGATGGACATGGTTCTGACGGTTGAGGAGCACGACGCTGAACACGCGCTTGCGGCAGGAATTGTCAGCCGCATCGTCGACCAGTCCGAACTGGAGCCGACCGTTGCACGCATACTCGGCACTTTGGGCGAATTTGATCGAACGAACATTTCGACTTGTAAACGCTTTATTCAGCGGGGACTGAGCCTCGAACCGGATACGATGTCCGATCTGGCTGGCTACACGTTGGCGACGGTGCGATCCCGCGGATAAGCGACGCACCGATCTGAGAAACCATCCTATTGTAGATCGTTTAAGCGTCTGGGCCCTTGACCGAAGGACTCTCCCTCGGCCTCCAGGAATGCTGATTCATCCAGCGTGCTGTCTCTACCGAGTACATGGTTACGGTGCGGAAAACGACCGAATCTCGCCACGATGTTTCGGTGGCGCGTCCAACCTGTGATGCTTCGCTCGATGTAAGGGCGCCACTCCTCGGACGCCGTATCGCGGATATCGTGCAGCAGTCGAATACCTCGATCCTGTTCAGCGGCGACTTCGGAGTGATGAAACGGATGGTATAGCCAGATGCGCTGAACAGGATGTAATTCCCGGTCCAGAGCATTGTCGATGGCATCAGAGACGACAGATAATGCGAGCGCGTCTCCAGCGTAAGCGCCAGGGAAATTGCGGAACATGTTCCGTGTAAACTGATCCAGCAGAATGATAAGCACAAACGCACCCTCCGGTGTCCGACCCCATTCCGTCAGTTCGCCATCGCAGGCTTTGGTTACCAGACCAAGAAATCGTTCCCGAATTTCGTTGTCGACGGCATCACCACCGCGATACCAAAAATCTCGCCGGCCGGCAGCGGCATCAGGGCTGGTCAGACTTTGTCCGAGCCAAAATTCCGAAATTTCCGCAATCAAATTGCTCGACATGCTTTGTGGACACCATTTTCGGAGGATAGGTTCGCACAAACAATATGACGGGAGGTTCCCATGTCCACGGTTCTAATTACAGGTTGCGATTATGGCATCGGCTTCGAGTTCGCCCGCTAGTATGCCGGCAACGGCTGGACCGTTCATGCGACCTACCTCAAGGACGAAAGCCAGAAAAAACTGACGGCA
>CAXGSZ010000124.1:0-6684 GCA_964012455.1 uncultured Alphaproteobacteria bacterium | reverse complement strand
TGCAAGGAAGTTAGTTGCCAGCCAGGAGGCTGCGCCCGTGTCCTTCATTTGCACGCCGAGCGAGATCGCTGCCGCATAGAGCAGAACTACGCCCCAGTTGACGCCTGAATTCACATCCTCCCATTGGACCAATCCGGCAATCAAGAACAGGCATGCACCAATGACCGCGATTGTTCCCATACCGTACTGGCCGGATAGGGAAATCCAGCCGAACAGAATCAACCCAAAAAATCCAATCGAGACCCAGTCAGCTGCCCGCATTGGACCTTGTAGTTCCACCTGATTGCGCAATTTCACAACGGCGCGAGACAAGTCGCGATGTTCCGGTCTGAAGGTACCCAGCAAAACCATTGTGACCAACGGCAGCTGCAACAAAAATATCGGATAGGCGTACGCCATCCAGGAGACGTAATCGATTAGGAAGCGACGCGTTTCGGGATTGGTCGGATCAAAGAAAAACTCCTTCCAATAACCCACCATGATGGCGTTGCGGGCACCGCCCGAGGGCGTCCCAATACCGGCGACCGAACACCCATAAGCGATCGAGAACAAGAGAACGGCAGCCAGACCGCGGACTTTCCGCGGATTGTCCGAGGTGAGCTGAATCAAGGTGATCCCAACCGGCAGCATCATCGCGGCTACTGTATGTTCACCGACAAACGAAGCAAGAAGACCTGAAACTAAGGAGATGCCGAAACAAATATTGACGGTCCGTGTCCCGGTTATCCGAATGATGGCGAAAGCTATTCGCTTGTCAAGCTGCTGTTTTACCACGGCGACCGCCAGCATCAACGATCCCATTATGAAGAGTACCGAATCCGTCATCAAACTCTTGGCGACAAGAGTCGACTCGATGCCCAGCATGATAACCTGGCCGACTATGATCATCAGCGCGACGGTCGGCAGAGGAACAGGTTCAGTGATGAACAGAATGGTCGCCACAGTAGACATGGTAAGCACGATCATGCCTTCCCGGCTCAGACCTTCGGGCTGAGGCAGCCAAAGCATGAAAGCGCCAATCGCAATCGCGATAAAAAACCAACGCTTCTCCCAGAGGTAATAGAGATTGATCTGGGTACGGATCAGCGCGAACCCGAATTGACTTCGCCGGCGAAGGCGTTCCGTCCAACTAACCGAGGGGTCGTGGGCCTGCAGACTGTCAAAGGCCAGAGTATAATTGCTCATAACCCAAGAGCCCGGAATGTGTTGATCATCATATCTTTGTTTCGCCAAGCCGAAATCCGACATGAATAGGTATCATATTCCCTATACAACGGGCCACATTCTAACAATATGATACCATTCGTAAATCGCGTCTCTGTGCAGCCTGTGTTCTGTAGCCCAATTCATGAACATTGAACCGGGTTACGCCGTACGTTTAACCGGCCGACGCAAATGAGGCCCACGGGCACACGAGCTTCGACTACCATCGCACAACGGCCGCGTTGAAAATTCAGAGTTATAATCGTTCCCTGGCCAAAAAGCCGTGGCATAGTCCTTTTCTTGTAAGCCTATGTTCGAACCGAATCCCGGATCGCTCCACGTCCGCGAAAGCATGCATTAAAATCTAAATTGGCCGCCGTTGACGTGCAGTACTTCGCCGGTGATGAAACCCCCGGTCTGTCCCGCCAGGTAGAGGCAGGCATTGGCGATATCATTGACTGTACCTATTCGCTTGACCGGAATGGCCTCGATGCGGGCTTTGCGCCAAACCTCGGGGTCGTCGTATTGGCTCCAGTCGCGGGTCGTGTCGATGGCACCGGGCGAAACCGTATTCGCGGTAATACCATGCGGCCCGAGTTCCAAAGACAGCGCCTTAGCAAAAGCGTGTACCCCCGCCTTGCAAGTGATGTTGTGGGTACGCGTCGGCACATGCGCCGCAAATCCGTCCACACCTGAAATGTGTATGATGCGACCCCACCCTGCCTTCTTCATCAGCGGCACGACACAACGCGCAAGATAGAAGGCACTGTTGAGATTGGTGTTAATGGTATCCTGCCAATCCTTCACGGAAATATCTTCAACCGGCTGCTTCTTCCGGATGGAAACATTCGAGACTGCGATGTCGACCGAGCCGAACGTCTCAGCCGCCTCGTCCACCATCGCCTCAACGGCGTCCGCATCACCGACATCCGCCATCACGCCGATCGCCTCCCCTCCGGTCTCGCGAATTTTGGCAACTACCCGGTCGACCTTCTCTCGTGAAGATGCGCCATTTACCACGACATTGGCGCCCGCCTGCGAGAACAGCGTGGCGATCGCCTCGCCGATATTCTGGCCGGAGCCGGTGACGACCGCGGTTCGGCCCTTAAGTGGTTTCGGATCTAGCATCGGAAATCTCCTTGCACCTTGCGTCCCAGAGAAAGAACTAGGCGGCGAAATGTCGCTGGCCATTTTGCGCCCCCATGCTAATTGCTAAGGTCCGCCGAAACTGAACCACCGGACGTCTGTAATGATCGACTTCAGCCTCACCGATGAACTTCAGGAATATCAGGACCGCACGCGTGCCTTCATTCGGGACAAGATCATCCCAATGGAAGACGACCCGCGCCAAGGACCGCATGGGCCGTCCGACGAACTGCGAAAAGAAGTGGCGGCCCTTGGGCGCGAAGCGGGTTTATTGACACCGCATATTGGAGAAGAATGGGGCGGCCTTGGCCTGCCACATATTGGCAAGGCGATCGTCTTCGAGGAGGCTGGCTATTCGCCACTCGGTCCCTACGCGCTGAACATCAGCGCTCCCGACGAAGGCAATATGCATCTTCTCGAAGTCGTCGGCAGCGACGAACAACGAGAGAAATACCTCCGCCCGCTTGCAGCCGCTGATATCCGTTCCGTCTTCTCAATGACCGAGCCCGATGGCGGCGCGGGATCCGATCCGTCGATGCTGAAGGTCACCGCGGTTGAGGACAATGACGGCTATGTCATCAATGGTCGTAAATGGCTGATAACAGGCGCCAAGGGCGCCACCTTCCAGATCATTATGGCTCGCACCATCGACAAATCGGGAGAGGATATCGGTGCGACCATGTTCATGGCGGATATGAACATCGAAGGCTGCGAAGTCGTGCGGGTTTTAGACACCATGGACAGCAACACTTCCGGCGGCCATTCCATCGTCGACTACACAGATGTACGCGTGCCTAAAGAAGCGGTGCTCGGCGAGCCCGGAAAGGGTTTCCGCTACGCACAGGTGCGCCTTGCACCCGCACGGCTGACGCACTGCATGCGATGGCTCGGAGCGGCACGCCGCTGCCATGATATTGCCGTCGAGTATGCCCGCAACCGTCACGCTTTCGGCAAACCCATCTCGGAACATGAAGGGGTCAGCTTTCAGCTCGCTGACAACAAGCAAGACCTGCATCAGAGCCGGCTCAGCATCTGGCATACAGCCTGGGTGCTCGACCAAGGCGAGCGTGGCGGGAATGAAAGCAGCATGGCCAAGGTGTTCTGTTCCGAGGCCGTGGGGCGGGTCGTCGACCGGTCTGTCCAAATCCTTGGCGGCACCGGCATCACCAACGAGACCGTCGTTATGCGAACCTACAAGGACATTCGTGCCTTCCGCATCTACGACGGCACTTCGGAGGTCCACCGCTGGGCCATCGCACGCAACATCATGCGGTCGAACGCGTAGGCGCTTGTCATTCCCTCGACGACGGGGATCCAGCGGAATGCTAATGAAAACCTGGATTCCCACTTGCGCGGGAATGACAGGTTAGGCCTTAGTCACCCTTAAACACCGGTGCCCGCTTCTCGCGCCAGGCGTTATGAGCCTCCTGAGTGTCCTGCGTGAGCTCCAGCATGCCGAAACGATAGAGATCGGCAAGCGAGGCATCCTTCAGGTTCGGCACGTCGAGGCTGTGGGTAATCGATTCCTTGACCATGCGCACCGAAAGCGGCGGCAGCTGAACAATGTGGCCCGCGACCTCTTCCGCCTTGGCAATCAGCTCGTCATGGGGCGTGAGCCATTGCGCAAGACCGATCCGATAAGCTTCTTCGCCCGGTAGGGGAAATCCCATTGCGAGCCGCGTCGCCAACCCCTTGCCAACCCAGCGCGCAAGGCGGGCGGAGCCGCCATAGGCCGGGATGATGCCAAGCCCGATCTGCGGCAGGCGCCATTCCGCCTTCTCCGACGCCACGATAAGATCGCAGCAGAAGGTGATGATGCAACCGATTCCGATGGCATAGCCGTTCACCGCCGCGATTACCGGTTTCGGAAAATCGTTGAACATATCGAAAGGCGAAACCTCGCGCTTCTTCGACAAGCCCCGCAGGAACTTCGCCGGCGAGCCGGTGTTATGCGTGTTCGGGTCCTTGAGATTGGCGCCCGCCGAGAATGCTCCCGCCGAATCGTCCCCCGTGATGACGACACAGCGCACCTCGTCGTCCTCTTCCATCTCGTCGAAGTTCTGGGCCAACCCCTCGTAGTAATCCGGACCCCAGGCGTTTCGAGCTCTTGGCCGGCTCAAGGTGATCCAACCGACGTTATCTTTCTTCTCGTACAAGACGGGCATGACCGTTTTCTCCAGAAATTTTGCTTTAGCAAAGAACTATAAAATTTTAATGTAATAGCAATATCAATTAATAGCGGGATTTATTTAAATTAAAATGAATCAAATGTTTATATTTTTTTAATTATAATCAAAAATTATAAATATTTTTAATATTTTTTATTCTATTATTTTATAACTTTCAGAAAAATCGATCTGGTTTTGCGGCATTGCTTTATCGAATTCGGGTAAGGTGCGGCAACGCTCATCGAATTCGCTCACCAAAGGGTATGCGGACATGTCGACTCCTACGCGCACAGCGTAGTAGATCTGCATGCAGTTTGCCGGCCGTCCCAACGGCGAAGCGGAAATGTTCCGGGTCGCCGCACTACTTGAAGAGCTGGCGCAAGCCTGAATTAGACACCTCGAACTTTCACCGATTCCGTCCAAAACTGGATTCTACGGAAGCGTTCGGCTAAACCTGTGCGTATCGAGGAATTTCGAAGATTACCGTAGTTTCAACCTCCAAAATGTAGATTTGATCATCAGTGCATGCTGAAAAATCACAATATTAAATGACTATCTGACGGCGTCGGATGTCTGCAGAGAAGAACAATTCGCGCTCAGACGCCGTTGCAGAGAAGACTCGTTTCGTTTGCCTTCATTGTAGAGGATGAATGCCGCCATGACGTCGCGCACGCCGATCTATTACACTCGCTGTCCCGTCCCAACGGCGTCGGGGGTGGCCTTCCAGACCGGCATGTTCACTGATGCATTCAGAGGATCCGAATACGTGGTCCCCAATATCACGGAACTTGGCCCTAAGCATCAAGACGTCCACTACACGCACTCGATCGACATGTTCATTCGCGAAGGTGGTGTCGCACCCCCGGTATGGGCCCGTGCAAACGGCGTCGACTCGGTGGTCCTCGGAATCACATTTATGGAGGAATTCCAGGGCGTCTTTGTGCGAACAGACGACCCCGCCGAGACCATCGCCGACCTGGTCGGCCGCCGCCTCGCTCTGCCGCTCTGGCCGCGCCTCGTGTTCAATTTTTGGCGTTTCGCCGCTTTGAAGGGTCTGATCTCGGCACTTGCCGTGCACAATGTCACGCCCGACGCCGTCCAATTCATCGATATCGTCGAATGTTGGGATCCCAGTGAAAGGCGTAATGTCGGACGAGATGATCTGAATGCACCCGCCCGCTGCGAATACCGCGGCCAGCTTGAGGCACTACTGTCAGGTGAAGTCGACGCAATCTTCGGAAAAGGACCTGAGGTTGGGCTGCTGCAGCGAGAGGCCGAGGGCGGTTTGCGCCTGCTCTACGATGTAAGATCCGCGCCCGGCATTGAGGAACGGATCAACAATTCGACACCCCGCATAATCACAACCTCCCGACGTGCAGTTGAAGAACATTTCGACGCCGTTGTCCTATATACCCAAACCGCTATCCGCGCCGCCAATTGGGTGCAAGACAATCCAGCCGAAGCACGCAGCTTGATCGCGCGCGAATGCAGTATCGACGCCGATGACATCGAGACATACCTGGAGCCCAACTACCGCGATAAGTTTTTACCACGCCTTGACGAGGGGTTGGTCGACGCGGTCGAGTTCGTGAAGGCGTTCCTGCAAGATCATGGTTTTATTGACCAGGACTTTGCGATTGATGAGTGGATCGACCCTCGGCCCCTCCAACAGGCCTACGAACGCGAGGGCCTTACGCCAGTTCCCTCTAACTTACGGAAAGTTCCCATGACCGGTTCCGAACAGGACGAGAAAGTCCAATCCCTCCACGACGCCTACAAAGGCGGTGATCCGAACGTCACCGCCGGTGTTTACGACAACTGGGCGGAGGAGTACGAGACGCATATGAAAGGCGTCGGTTACACTCATCCGGCAATGACCGCAGCCTTGTACACACGGCACCAACCGGCTGGCGAGATGCCAATGCTCGATGCCGGTGCCGGTACGGGTATCATGGCCGAAATCCTACCGGCCCTAGGATATCCGGTCATTGACGGCTTTGATATTTCACCAGGTATGTTGGCGCGCGCGGAAAAGAAAAAACTGTATCGCAATCTGAAGCACGGCGTCCTTGGCGAGCGGCTTGATTATGCGGACGATAGTTATGCAGGTGTCACCGCCTCGGGTGTTTTTACCGAAGGACACGCTCCGCTCGACGGGCTCGATGAA
>CAXGSZ010000123.1:0-6706 GCA_964012455.1 uncultured Alphaproteobacteria bacterium | reverse complement strand
CGTTGTAGTTGAAATCGATACGCTGCAAGAACGAGAGCTTCCGAGCTTTATCAAAAATGCGCTCGCCTGGGTACATTCACCAAAAAACGCTCAAGCGAAGTAATCTCGCAACGATCTGCGCTCAATACGCGGCGGATCCGCACACCGTCTAAATGAATTGATTTTGCCCGATTGCAGTGGTGTAGGGTATTGCCTCTCATATGTCTGCCGCCAACGAGATATCTCCTGATCTGGCACCCGATGAGCGGGCGGGAATCAGAAGGGGTTTCGCTAAAGCCTTATTACATCTCGGTCTCGGCATTCTTCTCCCGCTGATTTACTTCTGGGCCCTGATCGCATGGCTCGTCAGCGGCCGCGACCATGCGGCGATTTCAGAAACAATATTCGTCGCTTTCGGCATTGGCTTTTTTCCGATCATCGGCATTGGCCTCTACCTGCTGCTCGGCGGCATGGCCGATTGTCTTATTTACGCCTATTACCTTCGGCATCCGGGGGCGTTTCGCGATCGCCGCGCCGATCATCGGTTGTGGCTTCTCACACCGCCCCGCCGGGATTGGCCGCGAAAGTTCGACGAGGAAGGCCAAGAGGGCAAGGTCGTCAACCGACCATTGCGATGCCTATACGCCAGCACTGAGTGGCGATACATCGAAGAGCGCCTGACCAAGGCACGCAACCGCATCCGCATGTATTTGCGGATTCTTGCCGGTTATGTCGCGGTATTGGTCGTCTGGTCACTGGACCTGACCGCACCCCTGCGCACCGAGGAAGCCGTATTCGGAGTGTTCCTCATCCTCGCCTTCTTTGTTCCCGTAGTGGTCTTGGTCCTGCTCTTCGAAGCGTTCAGGAACTTGCGGCGTTTCACAATTTACCAAAAAAACATTTTGAGCTCCTGCAGCGCCATAACCGGTCGTCCGGGCGAATGAACCAACCCTAACGATCCGTTTGAAATCCACGGGTGTCCGACGCACCCAACGGAAGTAGCCCCGCCATGACACCAGATCATCTCCTGAACCCGACCTGCTACCCCTCGGCCCGACAAGGCCGCGAAGATGCATACCTCTGCATCGATAGCACACAAAAAATGTCACTCACCTGTCGGCTTGCGTTTGACGATTCAGATTTCTTGGTGCGGGATGAGATGCGCGGCGTTCGCCCCCAACTTGAGTTGATGAAGCCGGTGAGAAAGTGCACCGGGCTAAATATCACCCTACCCCCATGAACCGCATCCGAGCCCTTACGTCACACCGAAATTGTCGTTTCAATTCGACTACTTCGCAGTCCGGAAAACACACTTCTTAATGCGCGCCCGCGCGATGGTCGCCCTCCCCGGCGGCTTCGGTACGATGGATGAGCTGTTCGAAGCACTGACCCTGATTCAGACCATTAAAATCGCGCCGGTCCCGATTGTCCTATTCGGTCAGGAGTTCTGGCGCGATATCATCAACTTCGAAGGCATGGCAAAAGCCGGCATGATTTCGGAACAAGACATCAATCTAGTCACCTATGTCGAAACCGCCGACGCGGCCTGGGACACCATCCGCGATCACTACGGATGGCCTGATTTGTATTGACCCACCATTTCATCATGGCGTGTCAGGCCTATATCGACTTCCGCCCAACCGAATCGTCATAAGGATATAGACATGACCCCGCCCGATCGCCTTCGTATCCTTCTCGCCGAGCCAGGCTTCCTTATCATGCCCGCCGTCTGGGACGGCTTGAGCGCCAAGTTGACCTGGCAGGCTGGTTACAAGACCGCGTTCCTCTCTGGTTCCTGCGTCGCGGCAAGCCGCCTCGGCGGACCCGACCTCGACTTGCTGACGGCGACTGAAATGCAGGATTCCCTCAACATGACCCGAGCCGCAGCACCGGATCTATTGATTCTGGCCGACGGAGACCACGGTTACGGGAATGCGATGAATACCCAGCGTACTGTTCAGGCCTACGGCCGATTGGGTGCCGCCGCCGTACTCATCGAGGATAAGATTACGCCCCGCGCGCTGACTGCGGACGGTAAGCCGGCACTGCCACGCGACGAAGTCCGTATGAAGATGCGTGCCGCCGTCGAAGCCGCGAAAGATTCAGGTATTCTCGTCATGGCCCGAACCGACTGCCGACCAACACTCGGCATCGACGAGGCCCTCGCCCGGATCGAGCTGTACGTCGAAGAAGGCGCCGACATCCTCTTTCTCGATTCGCCCGCGGATGAGGATGAAATTCTACGCGCCGTCGAGGCCGCGTCCGGGAAGCCGTCCTTCGCGGTCCTCTCGCCAGGTGCCAAACGCGAAACGCCGACCCAGCAACGAGCGGAAGAACTCGGCTTAAAGATCGGCACCTACCCGACTGGTATGATCTCACCCGCCGCCGCTGGCATTCTCGCCGGCCTCGAAGCCTTTAGGGTGGGAGAGGCGAATGCGGAAGGCGCGCTGCCCTTCGCAGAGTTACGCGAAAAACTCGGCTACAGCGACTATGACGAAACCGCAAAGCGGTTTCAAACGGACGCAAAATAACTAAAAGACCGCGTCGCACATTGCGTTATCCGAGGCATGAACCTCATAATCTGTCGGCTGGCAGGTCACGCTCCATCGTCACGCGGATATCGTCAGGGTCGATAATAGGCTTCGTCAAATAGCCAACAAACCCCAGTCCCGTTGCGTAATTGCGCGATTCATTGTCGTCCGCAGCAGTTATCGCAATAATCTTCAAACCCTCGTATTTTTCCTCGCCGGTAATCTTTTTGGCGACGTCGAAAAAGGACAAATCAGGCAAACCGATTTCGAGCAGGACCAAGTCTGGTATGATGCGGTCCAAAGCCAGGAGGACATCTCCGCCCGCCCGCGCTTCGATCACCGTATTTCACCATTCGAGCAGATAATTATTGATATAATCGTGAATGTATTCGTCATCTTCGACAATCAACAATATTCTGACAATTTTTTCTATTTACTTTATATTTATTAATATTTAATAATTTTACTTGATTTCAGACCTTGAGATATTTGGCGAGTATTTTTCTTTGCACCAGCTCAACTGCTAATATGCCGCCTGAATTCCCGAGAGAACGCAAATATAGTCCGCTTTGATCAGTCAGACTGCGCCTGGAATACCGACAAAATCTCCGCGCCGGTTGCCGACCATACACCCTCATGCCCGGCAATATGTGCCAATACATCCTCCAGTGCCTTGATGCGGTGCGGCTGGCCGGAACACCAAGGATGAATCGTCAACGTCATGATCCGACCACCTTGCGTCGCCGCCTCTCGATAAAGCACATCGAAATGCGCGCAAACCTGTTCGCTGAAATCGGCCGATGACTGGCTCATATGGTTGATAATGTGCTGATCCGTGATTTCTTGCGTATGTGGCATGGAGTGAATGTCGCCAACCTCGGTCTTCAACGGAAAAGGCATATCGTCGTTGACCCAATCGGCGACATAATCGACGCCTTCCGCCGCGACAAGATCGAGTGTGTTCATCGATTCCGAGCGCGCAGGGGAGATCCAGCCGATAACCGGCTGACCGGACATCTCGCGCAGGGTCGCAAGTGATTCTTGGATATAACCGCGCTCCGTCTCGATGTTGAGATCGCCATGGTGCAACTTCGCCATGTTAACCCCGTGGGCCAAGACCTCCCAGCCGCGCCGCGTCGCTTCGTTCAGCAGAAAAGGATAGCGTTGCGCGACGCTCGAATTGAACGCAACGCTCGCCTTAAGGCCATACTTCTTCAGCGCCTTGAAGACACGGAAGGCACCAACGCGGTTACCATAGTCGAGCGAAGAATAGACGCGTGGGTCTGGATACGGCGCCGTAGAGCCGCCGGGCGCAATGAAGGGCTCTTTCGGTGTATCCATCGGGAAATATTCCAGCACCGGCACGACCCATAGCGCGACCTTGGCGTCGTTCGGCCATTTGACTGGGTTACGGCGCGGCAGGACCGACCAATCGTAGCGGTCGTTGTCGATGCCGTATCGGCGGTACGGATAGCGTACGTATTCATCGGAAAGGGTCATGTCGCATGCCCCCCCACTCTTTCTTGTGCTCAGCAATCGCTGCGACCGCAGTTTCGTAATGATGCTCAAAGTAATAGTCCGCAATCTCGCGGCTTGTCGTTACCCAGACCTCCTTAAAGCCGGTGATGTACTCTAGTGCCTCCGCGAAGGCATCCACCCGGAATGGACGCCCAACGAGGAACGGATGGGTCGGGATGCACATGACGGAACCGTTCTCATCCGCTTCCTCCAGTAGCCGATCGACAAAGGCCTTCTGGATATCGCGGAACTGGCTCGGCGTCACACGCGGGCCGTTGAAGAGCGTGAAGTCGTTCAGTTCTACAGAATAAGGTACTGAAATCATCTTACCCCTCGGCACATTGACCGGCACCGGTTGGTCGTCGTGAAAAAGATCGCAGACATAGGTGAAATCATACTCCGCCAAGAGCGGGATACTGCGCTCCGTGTGGGTGATCGCCGGCGTCAAGGACCCGATAACGCGCCGGCCGATGTGCTTATCGATACTCTCGATCACATCCTCGATATAGGCGCGTTCCTGCGCCTCGTTCATGCCGTAGAGGTAACGCGTGTTGTAAATGCCGTGGCTGAAGAACTCCCAATCGCGGGTTTTGCACTCTTCGATCACCTCAGGATGGTGATCCAAGGTCGCTACGTTGAGGGAGACACTGCCGCGTACGCCGAACGCGTCCATTGCTTCTAGCATCCGCCAAAAGCCGGCGCGGTTGCCGTAATCGCGATGCGAGTAGTGAATTACGTCCGGCAAGGGCCGCGGCATCGCCCTGCGGTATGGATTGAGAGGCGGCTCGAACTCATAGTTCTCGATGTTCGGCGCCACCCAGAAGGCGATCTTCTTGCCCTCCGGCCAGGTCAGCTTCGGACGGTCGATATAGGGCCAATAGTCGTAATGTCCGGGATCACTAATCATAGGCTCAGATTCCAAAACTCTTCTTTACGAAATTTACGAATCCACCGCGTTCCAGATGCGAGACCTGACGCGACTTGTCGTCGGACCAGCCGTAACCTTCATTCTCGCCGAATTTATCGACTTCACGTTGGAGACGGATAGGATTGCGCACGGCACGCCGCGCATCGTAGCCATCGATCTCCGCCTCAAAGTTGCTGTCATCGTAGCGGTCCTTATGGACCATTACGCGCGGCGGCAGGCGTAGACTGACCCAAGGCTCCCAGTCGGGGTATCCGATACAGAGGCCGGCGACCGGGAAGACCCGTTCAGGCAATTCCAGCATCGCGGAGATTTCTTCCACCGGTTCACGCACGGCGCTGATCGGGCAGGTCACCAGCCCTTCAGCTTCCGCCGCGCGGATGAAGGCCGACATCGCCAGCGCGGCATCGACCGTCGGATTGAAGAAAGAATCCAGTTCCTCGTGCGCGAACTGGGTCCCACGGTATTCACAGACCTTACGAATGCGGCGCCCGTCGCCACAGAAGACCAGGAATTCCGGCGCATCCGCGATCCAAGCCATCGAGGGTATCAGTTCCGCTACACGGTTCTTCTTCTCTTGCTCCGTAACATGGAGGATAGCGTACTGCATGAGGTCCGACTTGGTCGGGATCGAGAGCGCGGCGGCGAACAAGAGTTGCAACAAATCGGAGTCCACCAACTTCTCCGACCAGCGTCGATGCGAGCGATGCGCCAATTGCCGCGCAATTTCGCCTTCCGCTGGCCGATCACGGCCCAGTTCCGTCGCTTCGCCGAAACGCGCCTCGTAAAGGTCCGCCAAGGTTTCGGTCATGTTGCCTTTCCTTTCGCAATTCTGCTCTCGACGACGCTCAGGCGCGAATTTCAAATTCGCCCCAAGAGCGCTCCGGAATGACAATTTATTCGTTCTGTCGTTCCGGGGCATGTGAAGCACGTACCCGGTATTTTTGCCTGAGCAACACCTGCAAGTTGGCCACTCATTTACGCCTCTAGCCCTTCAAGAAACCCGCCCATCGCCGTGTTGAAATCCGTAGGATTGTCGAGATTGGCGGCGTGGCCCGCTTTCTCAATAAGGGCCTTTTCGGCGCCCGTTATCTTTGCCGCCATATAGTCTGCCGCCGCGATAAAGGGCGTGTCATCCACACCCACCAGTACAAGAGTGGGTATATCGATGTCCGGCAGGGAAAAGATCACTTCCGAATTGTCGTGTGCCAGCATGCCGCGCGCGGCGTGCGCGAGACCCCGCGCATCCCGATGCTCGGCCCGCAGGTATTCCGCCCGGTCGCCCATGATGGCGAGGCCTTCATCTTCGAAGCGTTGTGCCCGGCGGTTGGCCGTCTCGTTCCACTTTAGCCGCGCTTCATCCTTTTTGAAGCCCGGTCCGCAATTGAATAACATCAAGGCATCGCACTTCTCCGGATGGACGCGTTGGAAGGCCAGCGTCGAATAGCCGCCCAGCGAATGCCCGCCAATGACCGCGCGCTCGAGCCTGCATTCATCGAGCAGTGCCGCAATATCAGCGACCGTGTGTTGCTTCGAATATAGTTCCGGATCGTACGGGTAGTCGCTCTCGCCGTGGCCGCGCAAATCCCAAATGATGATCCGGTACTTGTCCTTGAAGGCCCCGACCTGGTCCCGCCACATCTGACTGGTCGCTCCATAACCGTGCGACAACAGGATGGCAGGTCCCTTACCATGGTCCTCGTAGTAGAGACGCACGCCGTCGCGCGTTACGTAGGCCATGTTTATTCCTCAA
>CAXGSZ010000122.1:0-6708 GCA_964012455.1 uncultured Alphaproteobacteria bacterium | reverse complement strand
TGGATTTCGGATAACGTGGCATCGGGCGACGCCGTCTTGCTGGAAAACGATTTGCCGGACCTCTACGAACGCCGCCTGCAAATCTAGCGAGGCTCTTGTCAGCTTATCTCACGTCAATTATTTTGTTTGTCTACATACAAACCAATTGACGCTCGAGACGCTTCGTGCCCAATAATAAAAAGGCTCAATCGATTATTGCCGGCATCGATGTCGGCGGCACGTTCACCGACCTCCTGCTTGTCGCGGATGATGGTGTCAAAGTCGTCAAGACGCCGACAACCGTCGAGAACCAAGCCTTCGGGGTTCTCGCGGCACTCGCGGAGACGGGCGCCCCCCTGTCGGAAATCGATGCGATCGTCCATGGCACCACGACGACGACCAACGCGGTTCTGGAACGGAAACTCTCGCGCACCGGCATGATCACGACCGAAGGGTTTCGTGACATCATCGAGGTCGGCAGGCGCACACGGCCGCAGCCCTACGGCATGTTTGGCCGCTTCGAGCCGATCGTGTCCCGCGATCTGCGTCTCGAAGTGCCGGAACGCATGGATGCGGCCGGCCACGTGGTCCTGGATCTCGACGAAGAATCCGTCAAGGAAGCCGCGTCGCAACTACTCGATCTCGGTTGCGAATCTGTTGTCGTGCACTTCCTGCATGCCTACGCAAATCCGGACCACGAACGCCGAGCGGTCGAGATACTGCGTGAGGTTTGGCCGAACGACTATATCACCGCGGGGCATGAATTGCTTTCGGAATACCGGGAGTACGAACGCGGTGTCACCGCGACGGTCAATGCCGCGGTACGCCCGATCCTGCACCGCTATGTCGACCGGCTGCAATCCGAGCTAACAAGGGAAGGGTTCCGCCGCGATTTCCTCGTGATGAACGGCAATGGCGGCATGGTCTCGGCCCGTCTCGTGGACCGGGAAGCCGCGAAGACTGTCATGTCAGGCCCCGCCTCCGGCGTCATCGCCGCGGCCCACGCCGCAAAGCGGGCGGGAATTGACAATCTCATCACCTACGATATGGGTGGGACATCAACCGACGTCGCTCTGGTTATGGATGCCGTACCAGCGGTCAGTAATGAACTCGACGTCGAGTACGCCATGCCGATCCACGTTCCGATGGTGGACGTGCGCACCATTGGCTCCGGTGGCGGCTCGATTGCCGCGGTGTCGGAAGCCGGTCTCCTCAAAGTGGGCCCGGAGAGTGCCGGTGCGTCGCCCGGGCCAATCTGTTACGGGCGTGGCAGCACCGAACCCACCATCACCGATGCCAATCTCCTGCTCGGCCGTCTTAACCCGGAACACCTGCTCTCTACGGAAAATGCCCCCTCGCTCGATTCAATTCGCAGTACTTTCGATGAAAAGATTGCGGGGCCACTCGGTATCGATACAGATGCGGCGGCGGGGGCCGTTCTCCGCGTCGCAAATGACCGGATGGCCGGCGCGATACGGATTGTATCGATATCAAAAGGCCATGACCCGCGAGATTTCACGCTCTTCGCTTTTGGCGGAGCTGGTCCTCTTCACGCTGTCGCCTTAGCGCGGGAACTCAGCATCCCGCGCGTCCTCGTCCCGACCCGCCCCGGCATCACCAACGCTCTCGGCTGCGTCGTCGCCGATGTTCGGCACGACTTTGTGCGGACGGTAAATCGGCCTCTCGACCTTGTAGACATGGGGGAAGTGCAGAAAATAATGTCGTCGCAAGTCAAGGAAGGCAATGCGCTTATCGAATCCGAAACGATTTCGATCGAAAATATTCGCGTGTTCCACGGTGCCGACATGCAATTTGTCGGACAAACCCATCTGATTTCGGTTTCGCTACCCCGTCTCGACGCGACACGCGAAGAAATTCAGGAAATATTCGAGAAGGCCTATTTCGACCGTTTTCAGGTCGAATTGCCCGAAATTCGAGCAAATCTCGTCAATTTGAAGACATCGGTGATCGGTGAGCGCCCCGATTTCGACCTCGGCCAGATCATGGATGCGCGTTTTCGCGCGCAAACCGTCGAGAATGCCCGTACCGGAAAGCGACCGGTTTGGTTCGACGGCGAATGGCTCGATACCGCCATCTACCAACGCGACAAGCTGCCGACAGGCGGCCAGTTCGCGGGCCCTGCCATTGTCGAGCAGATGGACACAACAATCGCGGTTGAGCCCGGAAACACAGTGCTGGTCGACACCGACGGCAACCTTTCGATTGAGATCGGAGACCACTCATGAGCAACATCGATCCGATCACGTTGGGCGTTATTCAGGCCGGGCTGCAACAGGTTTGTGATGAAATGGACCTGACATTCTCCAGATCGGCATTCTCGCCGGTCATCGCAGAGGCCGACGACCGGTCCGACGGCATCTATGACGCCGAGACAGGAGAGCTGATCGCGCAAGGCGAACTCGGCCTGCCGGTGTTCGTCGGCACCATGCAGTTTTCGACCATGACGTTGATCGACTTTATCAAACAGGGGAAAGCACTGCCGCCAGAGGAAGGTGACGTCTACATCATCAACGATCCATATCTCGGCGGCACCCACCTGATGGACGTCCGCTTTGCCATGCCTTTCTATTACAAGGGCGAACTCTTCTCGTGGCTCTCCAACACCGGACATTGGCCGGATATCGGAGGCGCTGTACCGGGCGGCTTTTCTGCAAACGCAACCGCCGTCGAACAAGAAGGATTGCGTTTGCCGCCGGTAAAACTCGTCAAACGCGGCGAGATGGACCCTGAGATCTATGCGATCATCTGCTCGAATATTCGGATTGCGGACCAACGAATTGGCGACATCCGCGCTCAGATCGCCGCGCTGAAGGTAGGTGCACGCCAGCTGACGGCGCTCCTCGACCGCTACGGCGCAGATACCGTGAAATCGACGATCGGCGAATGGCGGGGCCGAGCCGCCCAGCAGATGCGGGCAAAGATCGCCCGCATCCCCGATGGAACCTACAAAGGAGAAGCCTGGGTCGATTCCGACGGCGTGATCGACGAGCCTCTTCGGATTGCCGTCTCGATCGAAAAGAAAGATGGAGACCTGTTTTTCGATTTCTCCGAATCCAGCCCACCATGCCGTGGACCAATGAATAGTGTCATCGCGACCACCCGCTCTTCGGTCTATTTGGCGATGAAGCACATTTTCCCCGATGTTCCGATCAACGCCGGAACTTTCGAGCCGCTGCATATAGTGGATCCCGTCGGCACATTCCTCTACGCGGAGTATCCGCGTCCGGTCTCGGGTTGTGCCGCCGAAGTCTCGCAACGGATCGCCGAAGCCGTTTTCGCGGCACTGGTCGATCCGATTCCGGACATCGTGACCGCGGCACCAGCGGGCTCGAGCGGCAATTTCGCGCTTGGTGGTTTCGATCCGGAGAAGAACCGTCCCTTCATTATGTATCAGATCTCTGGCGGCGGCTATGGCGGAAATGCGGACCACGACGGGCTGACAAACGGCTGCTCCACAATTGGGATATCTAAGACACAACCAATCGAAATTTTGGAACAGTACTATCCCGTCCTATTCCATGAGTATGGACTGCGTGAGGGCTCGGGTGGAGCTGGCCGTCAGCGCGGCGGCTTTGGCGTCAACTATACCGTTGAGTTGCGGCGCGGTGAGGCGCAGGCTTCTTTCGTCATGGATCACGGACGGGTCGGGCCACAAGGCGCGCTGGGCGGCAAGGATGGCAGACCCAATACAGTCACGGTATACCGGAATGGCGAAGCCTATACGCCCACGCATCTCTCGAAAGATCAGGATATTCCGATCGCGCCCGGCGACATCATCTCGGTGGGCACACCTGGCGGCGGCGGGTTCGGAGATCCGCACGACCGAGACGCCGATCTCGTCCTGCGCGACGTTAAACGGGGTTATTATACTGCCGAACAGGCACAAGAGTTGTTTGGAGTCGTTCTCACAGCGGACCTGAATGCCGTAAACGAGCCCGCAACCGGCACGTTGCGTGGCCGTTAGGGAGGTGTGCGTGACCGGCAAGAAGAAATCGGTGTACAGGTTGGAAGATCAGGTTGGCCACCTTCTGCGTCGCGCCAATCAGCGCCACGCCGCGATATTCTTCGATAGTCTTGGGCAGAAGCTGACACCCATGCAGTTTGCCGTCTTGGTCAAAATCGGTGATGAAGACGAAGTTTCTCAAAACTTGCTGGGGCGGCTTGCCGGGATGGACCCGGCGACTGTCCAAGGCGTCGTCCGCCGATTGCGCGAGCGCGGATTGATCACCGCACGACCTGATCCCGAGGATGGACGGCGTAGTCTTTGGAGCCTTTCCAATACGGGCAAGACATTGATCCAGGAGACCCTTTCCGAAGCTGAAGTAATTACGGAACGTACCCTTAAACCGCTAGACAGTAAGGAGCGCGCGACCTTCCTCCGGCTCCTGCGCAAGCTGTCTTGAACCCAGAACCGTAATGAAATAATTTGTTTGTAAACAAACAATAAATGAAAATGCCGAGCACTTACGAAAGACCCCATACACTCGACGTTGCGCTGGACATACTAGCCTCCGGCAGCTGGACGGTACTTTCTGGGGGCACCGACATCTTTCCCGGTCTGACCGATGCGCAGGCTTGGGGCCGTTCAGGACCGCAACGAATTCTTGATATCTCCGGTATCGGCGAATTGGGCGGCATCGAAATACGCGATGACGAAGTCCGGTTAGGGGCCCGAGCGACCTGGACGGAAATGATCGAAGCCGACCTCCCGCCCTATTTCAACACCCTGAAGGCGGCCGGCCGCGACGTCGGCGGCGTACAAATCCAGAACCGGGGTACAATCGCCGGCAACATCTGCAATGCATCGCCTGCCGCAGACGGTATTCCCGCCCTGATTGCACTCGACGCCGACGTGGAATTGTCAGGCCTCCGCGGTATCCGCCGCATCGCCGTCGCCAAATTTATCCAGGGAAACCGGCGTACGGCACTGCAGGACGGCGAACTCGTCACTGCTATTTACGTGCCTCGGCGAAGTACCCGGGCGCTATCTAATTTTCACAAACTCGGTGCTAGAAGATACCTGGTGATATCGATTGCCATGGTTGCTGTTGTCGTGGACTTCGACGAGAGCGGCGCCATCAATCATGCGCGGGTCGCCATCGGCTCCTGCTCTGAAGTCGCGCAGCGTATGTATTTACTCGAAGAAAATATGATCAGGCGCAAGCCTGATGAAGACCTGCGCGCGCTCGTAACTCGGGACACGCTCTCGCCGCTGTCGCCAATCGACGATATTCGCGCTGATGCCGGCTACCGGATGAGGGCCGCCCAGAACCTCGTCCAGCGCGCACTTGCCGAGTTAGGCACCGGATCATGAACGATTCCAGTCACGCGCCTCACCTAGATATCCAACTTACCGTGAACGGCGAGAAGCGCACGTATTCAGGCGATCCCTTCAAACGCCTTACCTCCGTTTTGCGGGACGACTTCGGTCTGACAGGTACCAAGGTCGGCTGCGATGCGGGTGACTGTGGGGCTTGTACCGTCATGATGGACAGCCGACAGGTCTGCGCTTGCATGGTCGCGGCCGCGCAGACCGAAGGCGCGGAAATCCAGACGGTCGAGAATTTAGGCACAGCCGATTCTCTTTCCCCGTTGCAGCGCTCCTTCCTGCGCCATGGAGCTGCTCAATGCGGCATCTGCACTCCGGGCATGTTAATGGCGGCAACGGAGCTCCTGGCCGCTAATCCGCATCCCGAGCGGACGGAGATTGAGGATGCGCTCGGCGGTGTGCTCTGTCGCTGCACCGGATATCGGAAGATCGTGGATGCCGTCGCGGACGCCCACAAGCTCGCGGAGGCTTCCGCAGAGGAAGCGAGTGGTCCCGCTGTCGGTGCCCGCATGGAACGGGTAGATGGTGCGGCCAAAGTGTCCGGCCTTGATGCTTTCGGGGCGGATGAAGCCCCCGAAGATTGCCTGTGGCTTCGACCTGTCAGGTCACCGCATCCACACGCGCGCTTTGAATTCGGCGACCTAGATATGTTCAAAGACAACCTTCCAGGCTTGGTCGATATTTTGACCGCAGCTGATGTTCCAGGCTTCAACGGATTTGGTATTTATCCGCATATCAAGGACCAGCCTGTATTTTCAGAAGGCGAAGTCCGATATCGCGGTGAGACCATCCTCGCCCTCGTCGGCGATCGGGAAACCATAGAGAATATCCAATTCGAAGAACTACCTATTAAATGGCACCCACTTGACGCGATTTCCGGAGCGGCGGCGGCGCTGGCGCCCGATGCGCAGGCAGTGCACGAAAATATCCCCGATAATGTCCTGACGGAAGGCAAGCTCAACAAGGGCGGAATCGCTGAAGGCATCAATGCGGCCGCAGCGATTGCCGAAGGCGAACTGCAAACCGCCTTTGTCGAACACGCCTATATTGAGCCCGAAGCGGGCTACGCCCGCCGCGTCGGCAACAGGATCGAAATCGTCGCCTGCACTCAGGCACCGGCAATGGACCGCGAAGAATGCGCCAACATCCTCGGGGTCGAGCTTGATGCCGTGCGGATCGTGCCAACAGCATGCGGTGGCGGATTTGGCGGAAAGTTGGATGTCTCACTGCAGCCTATGCTGGCAGTCGCGGCATGGAAGCTGGAACGTCCCGTCCGCGCGATCTTCAGCCGCATCGAATCCATGACGTCGAGCACCAAGCGTCATCCCGCCACAGTGCGAGCCCGCGCCGCCGCGGATAGTGACGGCAAGCTCACAGGA
>CAXGSZ010000121.1:0-6746 GCA_964012455.1 uncultured Alphaproteobacteria bacterium | reverse complement strand
TTCGCCGTGTCTGCCAATCCACTCGGCGATATCTGCGGCAACCCGTGCATCAAGCGCCGGAAAGCCGTGATAGGGTCGTGACTTGCAGGCGTCGCCCCGTACGCGGCCACCTTCGTCGAGGAAGACATCGAAAGTTGTTGGGTTGATCAGTTCTTGCTTGAGTGGTTCGGCTTTGCTCGCTGGCGTCACCAGCAATCGTCGTTGTGGTGATGTGCTACCAGGACGGGTTTCCGGATTTGGGCAAGATCGAACCGGAAGGATTTGGCAACACGGCCCGAGCCCGTGAGCATGCTCGCCGTCAGAACCAGTCCGTCGACGCGATCTATTTTGAAGCAGGTCTCAGCATTCACGACCGAGAAGGTACCTCGACTGGTGTCGACGAACGAAACGGGAACACCAAATGTTTCGTGTACATGTTGTGTGCCCGCGCCGATATCGGCGGCGGGCGCGGCCGAAAACCGCTTGTTGTAGTCCATCTCAACGAGGTCTCGCGCCGGATCTTAGACGGCAGTCGCAAATCCCTGCTGGAGGAGATACGGGCGGCTGCGTTACCTTTGCCCCAGCGTATGACGCCGTTGTGGTGAAATTTCATGGTTCCCTTACCGTCAGCAAATAGCCCGACGATGGCCTTTGGTTCCGTCACAGTCTCCATCAGTAAGTCTGTTAACTTCCCGCGCGCATATAAGTCGAAAATTTCAATCCGAATTACTCTTGCGTCGGCTGTATCCGTTCTCACGTTTGTGTCGCGGTCGATCAATGTGACGGTGGCGGGCTAGTCGGGTGGAGATTGCTCCTTTGGCGCTGATGTCTGACACGCGGTGAGCAGGATGAGCGGCATGATGAATCATCGCATTAGCAACATAGTGCCAGTATGACGTGATCCGTAATTCGACCCAATTATCTTTAGGTCAATTTTACGCCGCTTCCCGAATCTGCTGATCAGTATATCCCTGAATATACAGTAAAGCCCGAAGATCTCCAAAGTCGACGCGGAACCGGGCGGCCTCAGCTACCAGGGGTTTGGCCCGGAAGGCAACGCCGGTGCCGGCCGCGGCCAACATGTTCAGATCGTTGGCTCCGTCACCAACCGTAATCGCATCTGCGACGGAGATACCGTGTTCGGCTGCGAGGTGCTCCAGCGCAGCCTTCTTGGCATCTCGTCCGAGGATCGGTGGGATGACGGCGCCGGTAAGTCGACCGTCTCGGATTTCGAGGCGATTCGCTTGATCCGTATCAAAACCCAGCCGTTCGCGAATACGTCGCGTATAGAAGTCGAAACCGCCCGACACGAGGGCACAGCCGGCACCGTAGGCTTTCATCGTGGCAACCAGTTCAGCCGCTCCCGGCATAATTCGGATTTTTGCTTCCGAACGGACGAGCGCTTCTTCCTCCAAATCCGCCAGCATCGCGACGCGCTCGCGGATGGCCCCTTCGAAATCGAGCTCACCGCGCATGGCGCGCGCGGTAATCGTGGCTATCTCTGCGCGCAATCCGAGCTCATCCGCCAACTCATCAAGCATCTCATTCTCAATGATCGTCGACTCCATATCAGCGACGAGTAGACGCTTCCGGCGGCCAGCGACCGGCTGCACCGCAATATCAAGGGCCGCCGTGCCGACGATCTTACGCGCCGCAGATTCGGCGGCCTCCGTTGAGAGATTACTTGCGATATCGCACGCAATACCGTTGGCGAGCCATACAGGTTCTCCGCCAAGTGCGCTGCAAGCCGCGTCGACGTATGTGTCGGCAATCGCGTCCGCGGCAATGAGGGTTACGACTGTGTTCATGGCGTCCCAAGCTGTATCTTGCCGTGCAATGGCTGACAACGCGCAAAAACCTGTATTGATCGTGTGCGGGCCGACGGCCAGTGGCAAGTCGGCGCTCGCACTCGATGCTGCTGAAGCCTTTGGCGGCGTCGTGATCAATGCCGACAGTATGCAGGTTTATCGTGAGCTCCGGGTACTGACCGCACGGCCGAGCGAAGATGACGAGGCGCGGGTGGCACATCGACTTTACGGTATTGCGTCGGTGCGGGATGTGTTTTCCGCAGGACGTTGGCGCGCACTCGCGGTCCGCGAGATTGACACCGCGCACGCGGCCGGGCAGTTGCCCATCGTTTGCGGGGGCACGGGTTTCTATCTTAAAGCGCTGATGGAAGGCTTGTCGCCGATGCCGGAAATACCCGAGACGGTTCGCCGAAGGGTACGTGATGAAGCTGGGGCGTTGGGCGCGCCAGCAGTCCACGCCGCTCTGGCGCGGGTTGATCCAGAGACCGCTGCCCAAATCAAGCCGGGAGATAGCCAGCGTGTTACACGCGCGCTGGAAATTCATGAAGCGACCGGTCGTCCGCTCGCGGAATGGCAGGCGGAGGCCCGAATTGCACCCGACCCGACATGGTCCTTCGGGATCGTCTTGCTGTCGCCGAAACGGGAGGTGACGAACGCGGCGGTTGACGAACGGTTCCGTGCCATGATTGAGGCAGGAGCGTTGGATGAAATTGCATCGCTCGACGGACTCGACGGAGAGCTGCCGGCGCTCAAAGCCGTTGGTGTGCCACACCTGCGGCGACACCTCCGAGGTGAGATTGATCTTGAGACGGCGGTCGCGCGAGCGCAGACAGCGACACGGCAATTCGCCAAACGCCAAACGACCTGGTTCAAAAATCAGATCATTGCGGACATTACGATTAAAAAGCAATATTCAGAAAGTTTATGCCATAAAATCTTTTCATTTATTCGCGAAAAAATGTTGACCCAGTCTTACTGACCTCCTATTGTCCGCCTCCGCACGGGCCGTAGGTGGCCCAATGCGCCTTTCCCGCGCAGCGTAAATGCAAGGATTTCTGCCGAGTCGGGCGGCAATTGCGCCGCCCGCGGACTTATGGAGTAAGGAAAGATGGCGACAGAACGAACCATGACCGGAGCCGCAGTGATCATTCGCGCGCTGATCGATCAGGGCGTCGAAGTCGTTTTCGGCTATCCCGGCGGTGCAGTCCTTCCAATCTATGATGAAATTTTCAAGACAAATGAACTGCGTCACGTACTGGTCCGGCACGAGCAGGGTGCGGTTCACGCGGCAGAAGGATACGCCCGGTCTACCGGCAAGGTCGGCGTTGTACTGGTGACGTCGGGTCCGGGTGCTACGAATGCAGTCACCGGTTTGACTGATGCCTTGATGGATTCGGTTCCCGTGATTTGCCTAACCGGCCAGGTCCCGACCCATTTGATCGGCAATGATGCCTTTCAGGAATGCGACACAACCGGGATTACGCGGCCGTGTACTAAGCACAATTATCTCGTCAAGGACACCGAGGCTTTGGCGCGCACGATGCATGAGGCA
The DNA here is from genome assembly GCA_964012455.1 of uncultured Alphaproteobacteria bacterium. GTDB lineage: Bacteria > Pseudomonadota > Alphaproteobacteria > UBA8366 > UBA8366 > UBA6544. The sequence continues at coordinate 3,407 of CAXGSZ010000121.1, read as the reverse complement.
TTCTATGTCGCGCGCAGCGGCCGGCCCGGCCCGGTGGTGGTCGATCTGCCGAAGGACATCCAGTTCGCTGATTGTCCCTATATCGGCCCGGGAAAAGTCAAACACCCTAGCTACCGTCCGCAGGTCCGCGGCGATGCGTCTTCCATCGAAGAGGCGGTGGAGCTGCTGGCGACGGCGGAGCGGCCGATCTTTTACGGTGGCGGTGGCCTCATCAATTCGGGCCCGGCCGCGTGCAAGCGCTTCTCCAATTTGGTGCGGGAAACCGGTTACCCTTGTACCCTGACACTTATGGGTCTTGGCGCTCTGCCGGGATCAGATCCCCAGTTTGTTGGTATGCTAGGCATGCATGGTACCTATGAAGCCAACATGGCGATGCATCAGTGCGACGTGATGGTTTGCGCCGGCGCTCGGTTCGATGACCGGATCACCGGGCGGGTAGACGCATTCTCTCCGAACTCGAAAAAAATTCATATCGATATCGATCCGTCGTCCATCAATAAGAACGTACGTGTCGACGTTCCGATCGTCGGTGATGTTGGGACCGTGATTCAACAAATGCAAAAAGTCTGGAACGCGCGGAAAAAACGGCGCACCAACGGTAAGGCCGTGCGCGCCTGGTGGAAGCTAATAGAGGATTGGCAGAGGGTCGATTGTCTTGCGTATAAGCAAGGCAAGAAAACGATAAAACCGCAATACGCGATCGAGCGGTTGTATGAACTGACCAAGCGGCGCGACACTTTCATCACGACCGAAGTCGGCCAGCATCAAATGTGGGCGGCGCAGTTCTACAAGTTCGAAACGCCGAACAGGTGGATGACGTCCGGCGGATTGGGCACCATGGGATACGGTTTCCCGGCCGCGCTCGGCGTGCAGATGGCGCATCCGAACAAACTTGTGGTCGATATCGCTGGCGAGGCTTCGATCATGATGAACATTCAGGAAATGTCGACCGCTATCCAGCATCGACTACCGGTCAAGATCTTCATCCTGAACAACCAGTACATGGGAATGGTGCGTCAGTGGCAGGAATTGCTGCATGGCGGCCGATACTCGGAAAGCTACACCGCGGCATTGCCCGATTTCGTTAAACTCGCCGAAAGTTTTGGTGCCGTCGGATTGTGCACCGACAAGCCGTCCGAACTCGATGACGTGATTAAGGAGATGATCTCGACTGAGCAAGTGGTGATCGCTGATATTGGCGTCGATCAGGCAGAAAACTGCTTGCCGATGATCCCTTCGGGTGCCGCCCATAACGAGATGATCCTCGGTTCGGGAGCAAAGTCCTTCGGCAAGGACAGGGTATCCGATGCCGGCAAGGTTCTCGTGTGATCGGGCGAGCAGGCATGGCTAAGAAAAAGAAGACGCAGCAACAACCTGGGGCAGCCTATAACTTCATGGATATAGGCGATCGTGAGGAACGACATACGTTCGCGGTGCTGGTGGCGAATGAGCCGGGCGTGCTCGCCCGGGTCATCGGGCTGTTTTCCGGCCGCGGATATAATATCGAAAGCCTGACGGTTGCTGCTGTATCCGAGGACGATTCGATGTCCCGGATCACCGTCGTTACCACCGGTACACCGATGATCATTGACCAGATCCGGCATCAGCTGGACCGGTTGGTTCCTGTCTACGGGGTCCACGACCTGACGGAGGAAGGACCGCATGTCGAGCGCGATCTCGCGCTGGTCAAGGTAATCTCCAAGGCGCGTTCCCATGAACGCCGCGAATCGCTCCGCATCGCCGAAGTCTTCGGTGCGGAACCGGTCGATACCACAACCCACTCGTTTGTCTTCCAGATGACCGGCTCGCCCGGAAAGGTCGATGCTTTCATCGACTTGATGCGCGACCTTGGCGAGGTGGAAATTGTCCGCAGCGGCAGCGTCGCCATGGCACGTGGCGCACAACCAATTTGATCCATACAATTCCCGACCGAGGAAATACCTGATGAGCTTCACTTCGAATGTATTTGAAACCCGCACTGTCATCATGGCCGACCGAAAGGAGACCATCGTCGCCGGCGGCCGCAACCTGTTCCCGCTTCTGCCGAAGGCATTTGATGGGATCAAACAGATCGGCGTTATCGGCTGGTCGTCGCAAGGACCGGCACAGGCCCAGAACCTGCGTGAATCGCTTGAAGGTACGGACATCCGGGTGACGGTAGGCTTGCGCGCCGGATCCTCCTCTATGAAAGAGGCGGAGGAAGTCGGATTTACCGAATCCGACGGGACGCTCGGCGAGATGTACGATGTCATCAGCAAGAGCGATATGTCGCTCCTGCTGATCTCCGATGCGGCTTTTGCGGAGAACTATAAAGAAATCTTCGCGGCGTTCCGCCCCGGATCCACGCTGGGTCTGAGCCATGGATTTTTGCTCTCGCATTTGCAGGCGCAGGGCGAGGAGTTTCCGAAAGAGATCAATGTGATCGCGGTTTGCCCGAAAGGTATGGGTCCGTCTGTGCGGCGCCTCTATGAGCAAGGCCGGGAGGTTAACGGCGCCGGCATCAACGCTAGCTTCGCGGTCCACCAGGACGTAAACGGAAGGGCGACGGACTACGCGCTCGGCTGGTCGGTGGCGCTGGGGTCGCCGTATACGTTTGAAACGACGCTGGAATCTGAGTACCGCTCCGACATTTTCGGCGAGCGGGGCATTCTGCTCGGTGCCGTGCACGGGATCGCAGAGAGCCTCTACGCACGCTACGTCGGGCAGGGCATGGCGAAGGACGACGCCTATCTGAATACATCGGAATCGATTACCGGTCCGATTAGCAAGTCGATCTCGCGATCCGGTCTGAAAGCCGTCTATGAGGAAATTGACGACGGCGAGAAAGCTGCATTCCGCAAGGCCTACAATGCCGCCTATCATCCTTGCCGTGAAATCCTCGAAGAGATTTACGACGACGTTGCTTCCGGCAACGAGGTTCGTAGTGTGATACAGGCGACCCGCCGTCACGACAATTATCCGATGGGAAAGATTGATAGCACCGATATGTGGGTGGTCGGCGAGAAGGTGCGGGCCGATGAATCTCGTAACTACGCACCGATCAATCCGGAGACCGCCGGCACCTATATGGCGTGCATGATGGCCCAGGTCGATCTGTTGAAGGACCGCGGTCACCCTTATTCAGAGATCGCCAATGAGTCTATTATCGAGGCCGTCGATTCACTCAACCCCTACATGGACTATAAGGGTGTGTCGTATATGGTCGATAATTGCTCGACCACGGCCCGCCTCGGCGCGCGCAAGTGGGCATCCCGCTTCGACTATATCCTCAAGCAGCAGACTTTCCCGACGGTCGACGCCGATGCCGTAGAGGACGAAACGCCGTTCGACAAGTTCATGTCCAGCAATATCCACGAGGTGCTCAAGGTTTGCGCCGAACTGCGCCCATCTGTGGATATTTCTGTCGT
>CAXGSZ010000120.1:0-6752 GCA_964012455.1 uncultured Alphaproteobacteria bacterium | reverse complement strand
CCGCGAGCATCGCGAAGAGAATGATATCTATAAAACCCAAACCGCCGCTCATTTGACACCCTTTCCGCGCTCTGGGACGGCGTCGCCATTGCGAACATTTTCCCCTGCACTTAAGTTAGGAGAGTTAAAAAATAACTCTCGCATCACCGAGCGTTTCAGGGCCCTCCAGAACCTGTTTTAGATAGGGCTTCCACCCGCAAAGAGCAAGCATGCCCGTCATACTTCTCGTTGTTTTCATTAGCGTGCCAATCGCTGAAATTTCCGTCTTTATAGAAGCCGGGGAGCGGTTCGGCTTTTGGCCGACGATCGGGATGGTTGTCCTTACCGGTGTACTTGGTACTGCCTTGCTTCGCCATCAAGGCCTTCAAACGTTGGCGCGGGTTCAAAGTAGCCTCGACTGCGGCAAAGTTCCAGTTGGTGAATTATTTGCCGGCATATGCCTTCTGGCCGCTGGTTTGCTCTTGCTGACACCCGGATTTTTGACCGATCTCGTCGGGTTCGCGCTCTTTGCCCCAGGAATTCGGAATATCCTTGCGGGCGGCATCTTGAAGGCGTTATCGAAGCACGGCGCGTTTCATATGGATGACGGATTTTCAACCTGCCCGACACGCAATGACAATCGCTCGGGAACGATCATCGACGGAAACTTTACCGAAGTAGGGGAGAAACCGGATCAAGCATCGAACATCCCGGATACCAACCGCAAGGATTGGAGAGAAAAATGATACTGATGCGGCATGGCGAATCGGAGTTCAATGTCGTGTACAAACGCACGGGCGTGGATCCAGGTATTCGCGACCCTAAACTGACGCCGCTTGGGCGGCATCAGGTCATTGAAGCGAGCGCCCACGTCGATGGTCGCCGCATCGCTCGCATTATGACGAGCCCCTATACCCGGGCCATCGAAACTGCGAGCATCGTGGCGGAACGGATCACAGTGCCGATTCGTGTCGATACGCGCATTGGCGAACGCGCGGCGTTTGCTTGTGACATCGGCACAAACGGTCCAGAGCTTCGCCGCGCATGGCCCACGCTCGATCTCGACCATGTGGCTGAAGAGTGGTGGCCAAAACCTGTAGAATCAGAGGCTGCTCTCGACGCTCGCTGCCGTGCTTTTCGTGAACGGCAGCTCGCAACCGACGATTGGCGCCGAATATTGGTTATCAGCCACTGGGGTTTCATCCGAGGTTTGACAGGTCACACAGTCGGCAACGCACAATTGGTGGAATTCGATCCACACAGCACGCATCCTGGCGGTGGTACAGTTGTGCCGATGGATATTCCGTGTTAGCAGGCGGCAGCGTTATGCAAAAGCGGAGCGGACATGTCAGAAGACCAGCAGACGGGCGTTAAACAGGCGGATGGCGAAGGGGGCGGCGATGACATCTCGCTCAACATCAGCCATCAATACGTGAAAGACCTGTCTTTCGAGAGTCCGTGTGCCCCCTCGTTGTTTATCACGCCGCAGAACGAGGCGCCAAATATCAAAATCGATTATGGTGTCGAAGCGCAAAAACTATCGGAAAAACAATTCGAGGTTACGCTCAGCGTCGAGATAAACGCCACCGTCAGTGCCTCCACGCTCTTTATTACCGAGCTCAAATACGCCGCCATCGCAGAGATCGGGGAGATACCGGAGGATCACATCCATGCGTTCATCATGATTGAGATACCGCGTTTGCTTTTTCCCTTTGCCCGCTCGGTGATTGCCAATGCGGTGAGAGAGGGTGGATTTCCACCCTTCCTTCTCCAGCCGGTCGACTTCGTGGAAATGTATCGACAGACAGCGGAGCAAGCCGCCGTAGCGCACTAGTTCGGTTCGTCAGTCCCGCCAGATCGGGTCCGTGATTTTTTCTAGAAATTCGTCATGCGCTAACGCTTCGGCGTCCTTCGGCGAATGGGGACGAGCCGGACGTGCAGGGGTATTTTGGGCGAGGTCACTGCGATCAGTCACCACCTTTTGTTTGGCGGCCAGTTCGAAATCGGGCTGCCGGCCACCCACTAATTCGAGATAGACATCGGCTAGTAGCTCTGCGTCAAGCAGGGCCCCATGTTTCGTTCGGGCGGATAAGTCGATCTCGAAGCGTCGGCAAAGCGCATCAAGGCTCGCCTGTGCGCCAGGATATTTGCTGCGCGCGATCTGTACGGTGTCGATTGCCCGACCCGAATCAACACCCGAATAACCTAACCGTTCCAGTTCGGCGTTGATAAATCCTAGATCAAATGCAGCGTTATGAATAACGAGTTTCGCATCTCCGATGAACCTATAAAAACCATCTACCACTTCGGAAAATGTCGGGTGCTTCGCAAGGAAGGCCTCCGTAAGGCCATGCACGGCGAAAGCCTCTTCCGGCATATTGCGCTCGGGATTTACGTATTGGTGATAGGTCCTGCCAGTTGGAACATGATTGTCAAGCTCAACACAGCCGATTTCGACAAGGCGGTCTCCGCCGCGCGGGTTCAACCCGGTTGTCTCCGTATCAAGAACCACTTCGCGCAAAGTCTATATTCCTCCGGGTTGGGGACAGTCGACCTTTCTGCGGCATTCTGACGATCCGTGACAGCGCTTGCAAGGTTGTGCGACGGCCAGTTCCAGGAGAAATAAACCGGTTGCGCGGCAGCGCTTTTGCTGGTCGGACATTTGCAGTCTAAAAATGTCGTTGTACTTCTCTTACGTCGTGTTGGGCCGGGCGAGCATGCGCCCGGATCTCCGAAACCCTGCGCACCGAGGGCCTTGCGGTTGACAGTGCCGCTTGACACCATTTGTGGAAACGCGTCGTCGACAGCGGCACCACTCGGTCCAATCTAATCATAGAAAATTGCACCCGCGTCGCTCACTGGGACGCGAAGCCGGCCCAGCATATCAGCGGCATTACTAATTCCCATGCCGATGGACCCGATCGGGCACAGGTTAATTATGAGATGAGGTCCGCGAGAATATGTTTGCGAAGGCCTAATGTGACGCCCGGCTCGCAGCCGTACCACGCTGCAAAGCCGGGACGCGCCTGATGCAGCAGCATTCCGAGACCATCAACAACGGGGTTGCCGCGCATTCCGGCTAAATGGAGCAACTCAGTCTCCAACGGCGCATAGACAATATCATTTACGACCGCGGTCACCGGAAGCTTATCAAGCGCTATATCAAGGCTGGGCTGCCCCGTCATCCCGAGCGTTGTCGTATTTACAAGCAGCGCAGATTGCCGAAGAGATTCCGGGGCGTCGGACCAATCAAGCGGCTGACAGGCACTTCCAAACAAATCAGCCAAAGTGCGTGCACGCTCAAATGTGCGGTTTGTGATACGGATATCGGCAACACCCTCGGCGGCTAATGCGGCGACGACGGCCCGAGCCGCACCACCGGCTCCAAGGATAACCGCAGGTCCGTCATTGGCTTTCCAAGTACTTTCCGCTTTTAAATTCTCGATAAACCCATAGGCGTCTGTATTACTGCCGAAAAGCGACCCATCCTCTTGAACAACGATCGTATTGACTGCGCCGATACGTCTGGCGGTGTCGTCAATGTCATCGCAAATCTCAAGCGCCGTCTCCTTATGCGGCACGGTCAGATTGGTGCCCGCGATTCCGAGGGCAGGCAGCGCACGCAAAGCTGTCTCCAGGTTTGCCGGCTCGACGGAGAACGGCAAATAGGCCCCGTCGATACCGTATTCTTTCAACCAATATCCGTGCAGCATGGGTGATCGGGAATGCGAGATCGGCCACCCCATGACACCAGCCACTTTCGCCTTGCCGGTCAACATCATGCCGGAAGTGCTCCTTCATCGCGCAGATAAGCGAGCACCGGAAGGAGGGGCAATCCGAGGATCGTGAAGTAATCTCCTTCGATACGCTCGAATAGTTGAGCGCCTAGCCCTTCCAGCTGATAGGCGCCGATTGAAGAAAAAGCTTCTTGGCCAACTCGGTCAAGATAACCCTGAAGGAATTCGTCCGAAAAGTCTCGCATCACAAGTGTTGCGCGATCCGTGTGACGCCAACGCTCTTGGCCTGCACGCGCAATACTCACAGACGTCACAAGTTCATGTGTCTGACCGCGCAAGAGGCGTAACGATTCTGCGGCCGCAATCAAGTTGGCCGGCTTATCCAGCCATTCGCCGCCACAATTAAGCATCTGATCGGCTCCAATAACAAAGGCGTGCGGTAGTAGGTTCGATATTTTTCTGGACTTTCCCCAGGCAAGCCGCGCAGCGGTCTTTGCGACGTCAATATCGTTGCGGCGGCACTCTTCCTTGATCCCCGTCTCATCTATATCCGCAGGATGAATCATGACATTGAGCCCCGCCCCTTCCAATAGTGCAGCGCGTGACTGGCTGGCTGAGGCAAGAACAATTTCCGTGTTGGGCATAGCGCTATCGGTCCCGATCGAGAATTTGGAGAATGGTCGCGGCAGTTTCTTCGATGGACCGTCGCGTGACGTCGATAACGGGCCAATCGCGCTCGCCGAACAGTCGACGGGCCGTAGCTACTTCGTCGCGCACCGTTTCCGGATCGACATAATCTGTGTCCGCATCATGATCGAGCAGTCGTAGTCGATTGCGTCGGACCTGCACGAGACGGCGCGGATCTGTAGTGAGTCCGACAATTAGAGGGCCAGGATCCTGGTTCAGGGTCTCGAATATCGGCGGCAACTTGATATTTGGAACGATAGGCACATTTGCCGCCTTTAGGCCACGGTTCGCCAAGTAAATACATGTCGGCGTCTTCGAGGTACGCGATACCCCAACCAGTATGATGTCGGCCTCGCCAAGATCGTGCGTCGACTGACCATCGTCGTGATTCAGCGTATAGGTCATTGCGTCAATTCGATCGAAATAATCAGCATCCAACGTATGCTGGCGACCAGATTTTCCACTGCTCTCCAAACCGAGAAAGGCCGTAAGCGCGTGGATGACTGGATCGAGGACTGAGATACAGGGAATATGGAGACGGCCACAGCCAATCTCGAGCGCAGTGCGCAGTTCTTCTTTGACTATGGTGAACAGAACAACACCTGGATTCTCTTCAATATTGCGCAGTATCTTGTCGATCTGTCCTTTAGTGCGTACGAGTGGCCAATGGTGTTCAACCGGCTCTATTCCCTCGAATTGGACAAAACAGGCACGTGCGACACTATGAACCGTCTCGCCGGTTGCGTCCGAGACCAGATGAAGGTGAAAAGCTATCGTGGATATTCCGGATAATTGCTGCATAACGCCATATTATCCACAGAACGCATTCGCGCCAGAGATTCAATTCTCGTTAACGCAAATCGAAAGTCTCAGTTTTCGACAAGAGGATAAATCAATGCCAATGTCTTTTTAAAGTTCCGAAAAACAAGCTCCCGATTTACTTAAAAGGGAACGCTAATCTCACAAATTATATCGTGTTCACAAGAGGTTGGAAATCTAGTACCAATTTCATCAACAGACGTGTCTAGAGAGTCCCGATCAACATGTTCCTCTAATCGAATAATGGGGAACCCTGTTTTCCCCAGCAATACTACTACAACCTCCTTTTATTGATTTATCTATGCTTGTATGGAGACCTAACGGTTTAGTATCCACCAGAATGGAATTCGCGCCCGATGGCAAAACCGTTTCTCAGGGTTCTCAGCGGAGAAAGGCTTGATCCGCCACCCATCTGGCTAATGCGCCAAGCAGGTCGTTATTTGCCAGAGTATCGGCAGTCGCGAAAACGCGCTGGCGGCTTTTTGGATCTGTGCTATACGCCGGAGTTTACGGTCGAAGTGACACTTCAACCGATTAAGCGGTATGGCTTTGATGCTGCGATCTTGTTCTCTGACATTCTCGTGGTGCCAGATGGCCTCGGACAGGATGTCTCTTTCGTTGAAGGTACGGGCCCCGTACTGACACCGGTGAGAGATGCGGACCAAGCTGGAAAACTATCGATGGTAGGCTTCGACGAGGTCCTGGCGCCTGTTTATGATGCGGCGCGCAGATTGTCTTTGGGGCTTGGAGACGAGACGGCGTTGATCGGTTTTGCTGGGGCGCCATGGACGGTAGCCTGTTACATGGTTGAGGGACGTACAACACGAGATTTCCATGCGGTGAAGTCCTTCAGTTATGTCGATCCGGAGGGCTTTGGGAAACTGATCAATATTCTTGTAGAAGCCACTATCCGTCATCTGTCCGCCCAAGCCGAGGCGGGTGTTGACGCTTTGCAGATTTTCGAGAGTCACGCGGGTGTTCTGCCCGCCACAGAGTTCGAAACATGGGTAGTTGATCCGATTCGGCGCGTTGTGGAGGGTGTGAGAGCAAATTGGCCGCAGATCCCTATTATAGGGTTTCCACGCGGTGCGGGACCGATGTATCCGTTTTTCGCGGAGGAGACTGGTGTGACCGGTGTTTCATTGGATACGTCTGTGCCTCTTGATTGGGCAATGGCGAACTTGCCATCTGGCATGCCCGTGCAGGGAAATATTGATCCGGTCTACTTGCTGACCGGCGGCGATGGGATGGCGCGGTCAGTTCATAGGATTATTGAAGCGTGTCGTGATCGGCCGCATATATTCAATCTTGGCCATGGTGTCGACAAGAACACCGATCCTGAGACAGTGTCGCAATTAATCGACTTAATACGGAAGAAATCGTGAGAAGTAGGCTTCACATTAAAGAAAATGAAAAAGATAGCGATAGTTCTGTTTAACTTAGGAGGCCCCGACGCTCCTGAGGCGGTTCAGCCGTTCTTGTTCAATCTATTCAACGATAAGGCTATAATTCGTGCGCCGCAGCCAATTC
>CAXGSZ010000119.1:0-6855 GCA_964012455.1 uncultured Alphaproteobacteria bacterium | reverse complement strand
GATTCCAAGGTCCAGCGAAGACGTGGCAACAACGGCGCGCAGCTTACCCGCCGCCATTGCGGTTTCGACCTTTCGGCGATTCTCACGCGACAAGCTGCCGTGATGGAGGGCGATCGGCAGGTTGTCGTTGTTGAGCCGCCAGAGTTCCTGGAATACGACTTCCGAGAGCCCACGCGTATTTACAAAGACGATCGTATTCCGCGCCCGTTTGATCTCTTCGTAGACCTCCGCCAGGGCGTGAACGCCGGAATGGCCCGACCAGGGCATCTTGGCTTTTGTTGTCAGGATCGTAACACTTCCTTCGACGCCACCTTCTCCCTGAACCAGGCGTACGCCATTGGAACCAGGAGCGAGCCAGGATGAAAGCGCATTTGGCCATGCGACGGTGGCCGACAGTCCTACACGCCGGCACGCCGGCGCCAACGATTGCAAGCGCGCCAGACAAAGGGACAGCTGTTCGCCCCGCTTGTTGTTCACCATCGCATGGATCTCATCGACGACGACGGTACGCAGATTCCGGAAATACCTCGCAGAATCGCCGTAGCTCAGCAGCAGTGCTAGCGATTCCGGTGTGGTTAGCAGCATATGCGGCGGATCGAAGCGCTGGCGCTGTCGTTTGTGCTGCGGAGTATCGCCCGTCCGCGTCTCGATCCGGATCGGCAAATCCAACTCAGCGATGGGAATTGTAAGGTTACGTTCAACATCAACCGCGAGTGCCTTGAGCGGTGACACGTAGAGCGTATGCAGTCCTTCGGGCGGCTCGGACGCGATTTCGATCATCGACGGCAGAAAACCGGCGAGGGTCTTGCCGCCCCCGGTCGGCGCAATCAGCAAGGCGTCCGCGCCGACTTGCGCAGCCTCCAAAATTTCTAGCTGGTGGCGGTGCGGCCGCCAGCCACGGCTTTCAAACCATGCCTCGAATTGCCCCGGCAGCGGGGAACCCATCCTCGGATTCGCGGCGGTTATCGTCATCGGCCAGCCGGCTTCTTGCCATTACTTCGCACAACCTCCACAATACGAACAAATTGGGAACAAACAAGATGGCACGACCAGAAACCTGGTTGAAGGTGACGCCGAAAGGGCTGTATTGCACGCCCGGGGATTTCTATGTCGACCCGCTTTCGGCAGTCGAGCGGGCGGTCATCACGCACGGCCATGCGGATCACGCAAGACCGGGACACGGCAAGGTTCTGGCCACCGCCGAAACGCTCGCAATCAACGCATTGCGCATGGGCGAAAAATCCGCGCGGGAAGCCCAGGCGCTCGCCTTCGGCGAGACCATTCAGATCGGCGAAGTCAAAGTCCGCTTAGCACCGGCCGGACACGTCCTTGGTAGCGCTCAAGTCGTCATGGAGTATGCCGGGCAGCGCGTCGTCGTCTCCGGCGACTATAAGCGCCGCACCGATCCGACCTGCGTCGCTTTCGATGTTGTGCCCTGCGACGTTTTCATCACTGAAGCGACGTTCGCCCTCCCTGTATTCCGCCATCCGAAAGATACGGGTGAGATCGCGAAACTGCTGGCATCCGTCGATCGCAACCCGGACCGGGCACACGTAGTCGGGGTCTACGCACTTGGCAAGGCTCAGCGGGTCATAGCGCTCCTCCGACAAGCGGGATACGACCGGCCCTTGTACCTGCACGGCGCTCTTCAGCTGCTGTCCGGGCTATACGACGATGTTGGCATCGACCTTGGGGAGCTTCGGGCGGTCTCACCAGAGAACAAGAGCTCCCTCGCCGGCGAGATCGTTCTCGCACCACCCGGCGCGACAAGTGACCGTTGGTCACGTGGTCTGCCCGAGCCGCTCGTTGCATTCGCATCCGGCTGGATGCGCATTCGCCAGCGAGCCCGCCAACGAGGCGTTGAACTGCCGCTGATACTGTCCGATCACGCGGATTGGGACGAGTTGACCGCGACCATCGAGGAGGTTGAAGCCGGCGAAGTCTGGATAACACACGGCCGCGACGACGCCTTGGCCCACTATGCGGAAACCCACGGCATTCGTGCCCGCGCCCTATCCATGATCGGATACGAGGAGGAAGACGAGTGAGAGAGTTCGCAGAACTTCTCGAGAATCTCGTTCACACGCCGCAGCGTAACGGCAAATTGCGGCTCCTGACGGACTATTTCGCGCGCATACCGGACCCAGAGAGGGGCTGGACGGTCGGAATTCTTGCAGGAACCGTGGATTTGCCGGGAACAAAAGCCACAATGGTCCGGAATCTTATAGAAGCACGGGTCGATCCCATTCTATTTCAACTCTCCTACGACTATGTTGGTGACCTTGCCGAGACGGTTTCGCTCATCTGGCCTGACACCAACGAAAGGACTGAAACAGCAACGATCTCAACGGTTATATCGATATTGCAAAAAACAAAACGGAAGGAAATTCCTAATAGGGTTGCTGAGTGGCTTGATCATATTTCGATATCGGAACGATTCGCTCTTCTGAAACTAATCATGGGCGGGTTGCGGGTCGGCGTCTCAGCTAGGTTGGCGAAACTGGCGCTGGCCAAGTTCGGTGATAAACCCATCGCGGATATCGAAGAAATGTGGTTTGGTCTGCAACCGCCCTACGATGACCTCTTCCAATGGCTGGAAGACAAGGCGCCCCCGCCCCGTGTGGACGATCGTCTGGCGTTTCGCCCCCCCATGCTGGCAAATCCGATTGAGCAAATTGATTTCAATAACTTAAAATCTGAAAATTTCGTTGCAGAATGGAAATGGGATGGCATTCGCGTCCTTTTCGCGGCGCGCGACGGCGAGGCCCGACTGTATTCGCGCTCGGGCGACGATATCGGCCGGGCCTTTCCGGATATCCTGGAAATCGAAGGGGTCAATGCGGTGCTGGATGGCGAACTGCTGGTCGCCCGGGAGGGCGTGGTTGCCCCTTTTGCGGAATTGCAGCGGCGAATTGGCCGAAAGACCGCAAGCGCAGCGTTGCAGCGCGATTTTCCGGCGCACCTCCGGGTCTATGACCTGTTATTCGACGGTGATGAAGACCTGCGACCGCTGCCATTGCATGAGCGCCGGGCGCGCCTCGAGCATTGGTACGCGGCAAAATGTCCGGAACGCATGGATCTTTCACTTTGTATCGCGTTCAAGACATGGGATCAGCTTGCCCGGTTGCGGGACGGGGCGCGGGAAGCCGGGATTGAAGGAATCATGCTGAAGCGTCGAGACAGCCCATATGTCGCGGGCCGACCGAAAGGCCCTTGGTTCAAGTGGAAACGCGACCCTCTGCTGGCCGACTGCGTACTGATGTATGCGCAACGGGGACACGGCAAGCGTTCGTCCTATTATTCAGACTACACGTTCGGCTGCTGGCGGCCCGTAAAGGACGGGAGCGACGAACTGGTGCCCGTCGGCAAGGCCTATTCGGGTTTTACCAATGACGAGCTTGCGCAAATAGACCGCTGGGTCCGCAATCACGTGACCGAACGCTTTGGCCCCGTCCGCGCTGTCGAGCCCGGCCTTGTTTTTGAGGTCGCCTTTGATTCGGTTCATCCCTCGACGCGGCACAAATCAGGCATTGCCATGCGCTTTCCCCGGATCCATCGCATCCGCTGGGACAAACCACCGGAAGAGGCCGACCGGGTTGAGGCACTTGAGAGGCTGATCGACCCGTCCCCTCACGCTGCCTAAAGCTCGCCAAATGCGCCGCGCAGGTCGCGAATGCCGATCATATCATTTACAAAGGTGAAGCCGCCGTCTTTCATCTCCCTGGCGGCATCGAGTGCTGCTGCCATGGCGACCCGATAGAGGCCGGCGCCAATGCTCACACGGCGCACGCCTATTTCGGCCAGTTCCGCCAACGTGATATTCGGATCGGCGAAACCCATGACAATGTTGACCGGCTTACTGACCGTCTCCATGACGACCTTCATCTCCGCAATCGTCTTAAGGCCCGGCGCATAGAGGCAGTCGGCACCCGCGGCTTCAAATGCAGTGAGGCGCTTGATGATGTCGTCGATATCGCCATGCCCGTACAAGAGGCCTTCCGCCCGCGCGGTCAGGGTGAACGGAATCTCAAGGGCACGGACCGCCTCGACGGCGGCTTGAACGCGCTCCAAAGTCAGGTCGAAATCATAGATCGGTGCGTCCCGAAGCCCGGTTGCGTCTTCGATCGACGCCCCTACGGCCCCGGCCTCGCAGGCCCGCGCCATCATCTTCGCCGCATCTTCGGGCGCGTCCGCAAAACAGTTTTCCAAATCCGCGTTAACCGGCAGATCCGTCGCTTCGCAGATTTGCCGGAGATTCTCCAAAATAGAATCAGCATACGCGACCGTCCGGCCATGAATGCCACTAGCACCAAGACTCGTGGAGGCCTGAGCCTCGAATCCCAGGTGTTCGAACAGTTTGGCACTCCCCACATCCCACGGGTTTGGCAAGAGCAACGGCTGTGGACGATCGTGAAAGGCTCTGAACGTTTCTGCTTTCGATTGTTGGGATGTCATGGGTGCGCTCCGACTGTTTGGCGTTTCCGTACATTGACGAAAAATCAACCCATATGTCTAATGCATATAATAAACAATTATATCAGCTTTACTGATAATGACATTGGACGAAATCAAAGCGTTTGTCGCAATCGCAGAATCTGGCAGCTTTACCAAAGCATCGGATCAACTCCACCGCTCCCAGCCGGCGGTCAGCCGACGTATCGACCTCATGGAATCCAGCTTGGGGGCCACTCTCTTTGCTCGCCATGGCCGTCATACAACCCTGACAGAGGTTGGCGAAGCCCTGTTACCGCACGCGCAAGCCGCATTGGCTGCGGTCCTCGATGGTGAGAGTGCCGTCCGGAACCTGCTTGAGAATTCAAAAGCCGAATTGCGGGTCGCCGTTGTCGGCACCATTGCCGACAACTATCTGGTCGACGCGCTTCGTGCATTTCAAAGTGAATTCACGGACGCAAAGCTCGATTTGCAAACCGCGAATAGTCTGGACGTAACAGATTTCGTCCGGCGGAGCGACGCCACGATCGGCCTTCGCTATCACGATGACCCCGATCCGCAGCTTGAAATCACGCTGCTCGGCGCAGAGCGCCGTTACGTTGTCGTTCCGTCGGACCACTCCGTAAAGAGTAGCCGGGTCAAATCATTGAAACCGTTCGCACTTGATCGCTGGCTCGGATTTCCGACATCAGGGAAAGTGCGCGCCTCACTCAATGAAGCATTGCGAGAGCAATTCATCGCGGACGTCGGTTCGCCACCGCAAACCACGCTTGTCGATAGCCTCACCGCACAAAAGCGCCTTGTTGAAGCTGGGTTTGGCATCGCCTTAATGCCGAAACGGAACCTGCGCGAAGAACTTGCCAGCGGCAAACTGAGAATTGTGGAGGTCGCGTCTTTAACGGCGCAAATACCTGTTGCGTTGATCCGGCGCAAAGGCGGCGTTCGAAGAAAATCCGAGAATGCACTCGTCACCCATCTCCGCGAGCATATTCCCGCGATGCTCGACTCCTGACGACCGCTACCTGTTCCGTGCCACCCGCAGCTTGGCATTCCAATCAGCGGGTAGCTCGATGCCGCGCGGGGTCGTGTATCCCAACATGCCGTTATGGATGAAGAGATAGCAATTGGTCCGCAGCGGATCACCCGAGACAGCGATCAGAATATCATCCGGCTCGCACACGAGCGGGACAAGACGATCGGGGTCGTCGGATTCACCGAAGACCTTCGGCGCCTGCCCCAAACGGGCCATATCGGAGAGCTTGCGCCGCCCCGGCACGAAGTTCGTGTACACGCCAATATATTTCTCGAACTTTTCGGCCGTGATACGGGCATTCTCAAAGAGCCATTGCTGTACGTCGCGTTTCGACAGACCGGACTTCGCCAAAACCTGCGCGATAACGGGGCTGAGTACCAATAGCGGCTGATAGGTGCCGGTTGCGATGCCGACCGTAAAGCAGAGCTCCCAGCCGGTATGTTTGATCAGGCTGTCCGCAAGATACGGCAACACCTGATCCGCCGAATTACCGAAGACCGACACGATGACATTGCCCCCGGTATAGCGGGAAATCGTAATCGCGTTGGCATCCCTCAGCGCACCGACATCCTCACCCAAGGTCGTCCAACCCATATCGCGGATGGCGTCTTCGTTTTCCGCCAACAGGACCCGCCAGGTATTGCCAAATGTCCCCTTGTCGTTCTGGTGCAGCAAAAAGCCCGCGACATTGCGCAGATAGAGCCGCCAGAACCGGCCGACGCTGGTGTTCGGCTGAAACCCATCACGCAGGGCACCTTGCTCATAGTTAAAGTTAAGTTCCTTGATCAGCGGCCCATTGAGGACGATCAACGTCTCCGCCCCAGGGGTGTTACCGCTGTGCTCGACACCGTAGCGGGGGTCCGCCATGGCTTCCGCCAACGCCACCAGGATCGGCATGTATTCGGGCCGGCATCCCGCCATCACACCGTTCACCGCAACATTCCAGATCGTTGCCTCACGATTATCCGGCAGCAGACGCCCGAGGCTCTCTTGCGGATCACGGTCGGTGAAAGCCAGAAATTCCTGCACTTTCTCCATCGTCGGCGGCACGATCGGCAAACCGTCGGACCAGCCATTCTCCAGGAAGAGCCGGTTCACTTCCTCGAACGTCCCTTCGAAAAGAATCTCCCGGGGATCCGGCTCCTGAAGCGCCTGCGCCTGCGGTGGCTGCTCGGTCAAATTGCCGATAACATCATCGACGGTCACATCCAGAACATTGGTGCGCAGCTCGTCATCGGTCTGGACATCGACATGTCCTGGCACCTTCGCGAGCGGCAGGTTCGGCATACCGAGACCCGCCGACGTTGTGCCGGCTTGTCCAATGAACCCCTCACAAACGAGTGAGGAACTGGGAACACCTGCTTCTTCGG
>CAXGSZ010000118.1:0-6858 GCA_964012455.1 uncultured Alphaproteobacteria bacterium | reverse complement strand
CGTAGCGTTGGCCGCACGTATCTTGCAGGATCAACTGCAGCTCTTCGTCAATTTTGAAGAGCCGGCCGCGCGCGTTGAGGAGGACCGACCCTCCGAACTGCCCTTTAACAAGAACCTGCTGCGTAAGGTCGACGAACTGGAGCTTTCGGTACGCTCGGCAAACTGTCTTAAGAACGACAACATTGTCTATATTGGCGACCTCGTTCAGAAGACCGAGGCCGAAATGCTGCGGACACCGAACTTCGGTCGTAAGTCGCTGAATGAGATCAAGGAAGTCCTAACTCAGATGGGCCTTCATCTGGGCATGGAAATTCCGACATGGCCGCCGGAGAACATCGAAGAACTCGCCAAGCGGCTTGAAGAGCCGTTCTGATCGGCGGAACGTTTGTTTAGGGAGTTGCGATCATGCGCCATCGTACGAGCGGACGTAAATTGAATCGGACCCGAGAGCATCGTAAGGCGATGTTCTCGAATATGGCTGCGGCGCTGATCAAGCACGAGCAGATTACGACTACCTTGCCGAAGGCAAAGGACCTGCGTCCGATTGTTGAGAAGCTGATCACGCTGGGCAAGCGCGGACAAATTCACGACCGCCGGCGCGCGTTCTCTGTTTTGCGGGACGATGCCACGACGGCAAAGCTATTTGACACTTTGGCGGAGCGTTATGCAGACCGAAATGGCGGGTATACCCGGGTTTTAAAAGCCGGATACCGCTACGGCGATTCCGCCCCAATGGCCGTCGTAGAACTTGTCGAACGGGACGAGGACGCCAAAGGCTACGATTCCGGGCCTTTGCCCGAGGAGTTCGAAGAGGACGCCGCGTAGTTTACGGTGGAACAGAGATTTTGCTAAAAAGCCGGCATCTGTCGGCTTTTTCTTAGCCATGACAGGGCTTGTAACGAGATGTTCCTGCGGATAGATAGCTCTATGGGATCCTGTCTCTCCGCGTTCCATGCGCTCGTATTGTTTTTGGCCGTCGTGGCCGTCAACGTTCCGGCCTTAGGCCAGACGCGCAAAGCGCCGCAAGACAATGCTGAAATCAAGCTGTCATTCGCACCGATCGTTAGCCGTGCGGGGCCGGCTGTCGTGAATATATACGCGCGTAAAATTGTCGAGCAGCGTCGCGGGTGGATGTTCGACGATCCGTTTTTCAGACGATTCTTCGGCGACGAAAGTCCCTTTGGCGGTGGAAATAGAAATCGTGTCGAGAATTCGCTCGGATCCGGTGTCATTGTTACTGCAGATGGATTTATTGTAACCAACAACCACGTAATCAAGGACGCAAACGATATCAAAGTGGTCCTCGCAGACCGTCGTGAGTTCGATGCGACTTTGTTGCTAAAGGACAAGCGGACGGATATTGCAATTTTAAAGATCGATACCGGCCAGGAGCTTTTGTCGAATATCGAGTTATCGGACTCCGACAATCTGGAAGTTGGCGATCTCGTGCTTGCGCTGGGTAATCCGTTCGGCGTCGGCCGCACCGTCACCAGCGGTATTGTATCCGCGCTTGCGAGAACCAGCGTAGGAATCACCGATTATCGATTCTTTATTCAGACGGACGCGGCTATTAATCCGGGAAATTCAGGCGGAGCACTGGTCGACATGTCCGGTCAACTGATCGGAATTAATACCGCGATTTATTCCCGCGACGGCGGATCGTTGGGAATTGGCTTTGCCGTGCCGAGCAATATGGTTCGGGCCATCTTGACGAGCGCGATCAGTGGCAAGCCATTGGTCCGTCCTTGGGTCAGTTTCGTTGGCAAGAACGTCACTTCGGACATCGCAAATGCGATTGGGCTCGACCGGCCGTTCGGTGTCCTGTTGGAAGAGGTACACAAAGGCGGTCCGGCCGAAGTGTCGGGACTGCAGCAAGGAGATGTTATTCTGCGGCTCGGCCGGCACGAGATCGAGGATGCGCAGGCTCTGCGTTTCAGGCTCGCGACGCGTCAACTCGGTGATGTCGTAGATCTGACCGTATTCCGGCGTGGAGCACACGTGATAAAGCAACTCGAACTGGTTCCGCCACCTGATGTCCCCGCGCGGAATGTTACCGAACTTGACGGCCAACATCCGTTGTTAGGGGCGAGGGTTGCTAACCTGAACCCGGCACTTGCTGCGGAACTTGGGATCGAGACCGATGCGAGCGGTGTGATGATACTTGCAATTAAGAGGAATTCGCCGGCGGCACGATATGGTTTCAAGCTGGGTGATGTCATACTCGAGATCAACGGCCAGGAAGTTCCCCTTGTTCGCGATCTCGACCGGCTGGTCCGCGAGCCCTACGAAGGTTGGAACCTGAAGCTCCGTCGCAGTGGCAGACGCCTCAACGTTCGAATCGGATAGTCTGGCGTGGCGTCGCAGGGAGGATTATTTGAGGCAGAGGCCCCCCGTCCACTTGCCGATCGGTTGCGACCTACGATCCTCGATAATGTTGCAGGTCAGGATCATTTGCTCGGTAGTGGAGGACCTCTTCGACGGATGATCGACGACGGCCGCCTGGCATCACTCGTGTTGTGGGGGCCGCCTGGATCGGGCAAAACGACGATCGCCCGATTGCTTGCGGATCATACCAATCTTCAGTTTGAGCCACTTTCCGCGGTGTTTTCTGGTGTTTCTGATCTACGCAAGGTGTTCGAAAAGGCGAAGGAGTTGCGGCTCGGCGGCCGGGGCACATTGCTCTTTGTTGATGAAATTCATCGCTTCAATCGGGCACAGCAGGACGGGTTCCTACCCTATGTCGAAGACGGGACGGTGGTTCTGGTCGGTGCAACAACGGAGAATCCCAGTTTCGAACTGAATGCCGCGCTACTGTCGCGTTGCCAGGTCTTCGTTTTGGAACGGTTGGATGCTGCCGCACTTGAGACGCTGATTGAACGTGCCGAAGAAGTGGAGGGTCGAAAACTACCTGTCGATGATGATGCCAGATTAGCCGTGCGGGCCATGGCTGATGGCGACGGGCGTTTCCTGCTCAATCTCTGCGAGCAGCTTTTCCGAATTAAATCCGATGCGCTGATCGATACTGGGGGTCTCACAGATTTCGTACAACAACGTGCCCCCGTATACGACAAGGGTCAGGAGAGCCATTACAACCTGATCAGTGCCCTTCACAAGTCACTGCGCGGATCGGATCCGGATGCCGCTCTGTATTGGCTGGCCCGCATGTTGGTGGGGGGTGAAGACCCGCGCTATATCGCACGTCGATTGCTGCGCTTCGCGTACGAGGATATTGGTCTCGCAGATCCGCAGGCGGCCGTTCAGGCTTTGGCTGCGTGGGAGACATACGAACGTCTTGGCTCTCCTGAGGGCGAGTTGGCCCTGGCACAGGCCGTGATTTATCTTGGTATTTCGCCGAAATCGAACGCGGCATACAAGGCATTGGGTGCCGCCACGCGGACTGCGAGGGAGACAGGTTCGCTTATGCCGCCAAAGCATATCTTGAATGCACCGACCAAACTGATGTCGGAGCTCGGCTATGGCGATGGATATGCCTATGATCACGACGCGGAGGAGGCATTCTCCGGACAGGACTATTTCCCGCAAGAAATGCGTCGCGAAGCACTTTATACGCCCGTTGATCGCGGCTTTGAGCGTGAAATCCGGAAGCGTCTGGAATATTGGTCCGGGCTCCGTCAGAAGCGGGCACGGGATGGTGGTTAATCTTCTGCGGCTTCCTTGATCATGTAGGCGACGCCGCCGTATCGCGATTGACGAATGCGGTCCCGAAGCTTGCGCTCCGATAGAAAATCGTGAACGGCACGACTACAACCATCCCAATCGTAGTAGTCATCAATCAGGATCAAGCCGCCGGGGATCACTTTGTCGAATAGGTTCTCAAGGATGCATATAGTTGATTCGTACCAGTCGCCATCCAGTCGCAGCACAGAGATCGGTTTTTCCGGTTTAAAGTCCGGAAGCGTGTCTTCAAACCAGCCCCTATGCGCTTTAAGCGGTCTATCCGTTCGATTTAGCGGCTGCATTCCCTTCAGAAAATCTTCGAGTTCGGCAGAATTGTTGTTATGCCAGAGCGTTCCGTCGGACTGTTCGCGTCGTGCCTTTTCACCATCGAGTGCACCTGCGGGGGGCAAACCCTCATAAGAATCGAAGAAATGGCAGGCATGTGCTTTCGGCAGGAGTTCCGTGATCGACAACGCCATGCCACCACGCCAAGTACCGCATTCAACAAAACACCCGCCGTTCAGGTCGCCTCTTCGATTGTAGAAGTCGACAAGGAGCAGATTGCCGAAGACGGTCTTCCGCGGAAGCATCGTGCGATCCGCATATTTGCGCCATAGTGCGTAATAGCGTAGCCAGTTCGCTAGGTAATGAGATCGTTGCGACATTGCTTGTGGACCGCTTTTGCGTAGGCTTTATGTCGATTGGTGCTGGATAGATAGCAGGCTTTGGCGGCGAAAGAGCCAATATGATGGATAAATCATGAAGACGGTTATGGCAATTGCGCTGGGTGGCGCATTAGGTGCGGTTGCACGTCACTTCATATCGCATTGGAGCGTCGTCGCGCTAGGAAATGGTTTCCCGTGGGGAACCTTAACAGTCAACGTAGTCGGCTGTTTCGCGTTAGGTGTGGTGGTCGAGGTCATGGCGCTGGCCTGGTCGCCGACGGCCGATTGGCGAGCATTCCTGAACGTGGGAGTGCTTGGCGCGTTTACAACGTTCTCCGCTTTTGCACTGGATATTTCGATCCTCCACGAGAGAGGAGAAATGCTACAGGCGATACTTTACGTTACGGTCTCTGTGGCAGGTTCCATCGCCGCAATTTTCGCCGGCATGTCTTTGACACGGGCCGTACTGCAATGAGCGGCGTGCAGCGCCGGACAGTCGCGCAGGAAGAAGCGGACCAACGGCTCGATCGGTGGTTTCTACAACATTTCCCGGACCTACCCCGAGGGCGGCTTCAAAAACTGCTTAGAACCGGACAAATCCGGGTCGACGGTAAGCGGGCGAAAGCCGGGCTGCGGCTGGATCCGGGTCAGGAAATTCGAGTGCCGCCTATTGAGATAAAGACGAAGGCGGCAACTGCCGTCCGTCCCGCGGTCGAAGAAACGGATATCCAGTTCCTGAGGGATCGTGTCCTCTATATTGACAACGATATGATTGCCATTGATAAGCCATTCGGCTTGGCGGTCCAGGGAGGAAGCCGGACGGAGCGCCACCTTGACGGCATGCTGGATGCCTTGAGATACGACGCGGACGAAAGGCCTAAACTCGTTCATCGTCTGGATAAGGATACCAGCGGAGTGATGGTTCTGGCCCGAAGCCGCAAGGCGGCGCGGGCCCTTGGGCATGCCTTTGCAGGGCGCGATATCCAAAAGGTTTATTGGGCGCTCGTTGTCAGGGTTCCCGATAGTGATCAGGGTCGCATCGACCTGTCGCTTTCGAAACGGGGCGGTATCGGCCGGGAAAGGGTCGGTATTGATGAAGATGAGGGCAAGCGTTCGATTACCGATTTCAAGGTCGTGGAACGTGCGGGCAATCGGTTGGCCTGGTTGGCTTTATGGCCTCGGACAGGCCGAACGCACCAGTTGCGGGCGCATTGTGCGGCTATTGGGTCGCTGATACTGGGGGATGGAAAGTATGGCGGTCGGGGCGCTTTCGTGGATGGGCTGCCCCCGGACGCGAAACAGCTTCAACTCATGGCCCGCGAGGTGATTTTGCCGAAATTGTCGGGGCGAGGGACGATCCGGATCGTCGCCGACTTGCCGCCCCATATGGAGGCGCTATGGCGCATGTTCGAACTGGATGTCAGGGCGGCCGAAGACCCCTTCGCCGAAATTGAGTAAAGTTCGTTTCAGATGTGTTCCGAGAGGAACGCCATAACCGTTTCATTGAACGCGTCCGGCGTTTCAAAATACGGAGAATGTCCGGCAGTTGGGAGTTCGATGACCGTGGCGCCAGGTATGTGCGTCGATACCTCGCGGATGAGATCCGGTGTGAAGAGTTGGTCGTACTCGCTGGTGATCATCAAGGTTGGCACCGAATAGCCATTCATGTCCTCTGGCGTGACGCCTCCGGGGCTGCGGCCGCTCAGGTCTTCCGGCAGATTGATATTGAGTGAGCCGATTTGGCGATAGAGATAGGCCGCTTCGGGATGTCGCGTGGGAAAACCGTCGGCGACAGCCGCGGTGCCGACGCCGCGTTCGGCAAACTCGCGTCGGGAACCGGCAAGCGCTGAGGCGACGGATGGAATGTTCATACCGCCCGGCGTATTCGACAAGACTAGGCACGATACCCGCTCGGGATGAAACGCGGCTGCACGCAAGCCTGTCCATCCGCCCATCGACTGGCAAATGATGGCCGTCTGCTCGATACCTTCGGCGTCGAGGATGGCCATCAGGTCACTGTCGAAGAGGCTTCGGTCGAATTCTTCCAGTGCGCATTGTGAACGACCGAAAATACGATGATCGAAAACAATGGTCTTGTAGCTTTCTGCGAAAAGGGGAACCTGTTGCCACCAACTCGCGGCATTTCCGCCACGTCCGTGCGCGAATGTTATAGCGGGTCCGTCGCCGTGCACCTCATAGTAGATTTTCGCGCCATTCGTTTCGACCGTCGTCATTTCATTCTTCCGTCAAATGGGGTGACCCCAAGGAAGGTAGACTAGGTTAGGCCAATGTCTCCGCCAGCGTTCGATTTTCTCTTCATAGGCGCAGGATCCCGGCAAAGAGATCGTTGAGGCCGCAAGGTGCGATAACTTCGCAAGTTGTGTCAGTCTTACAAAGGGCGATCGACGTTGCTGTCGTTGGAAAACTCGCCACGGCGTCAGCCAGTGAGGAATAGGGCACTATCGTCGCACCAAATTTGCTCTCGTACCATTGGTGGACCCGGGCCTAACTTTTT
>CAXGSZ010000117.1:0-6877 GCA_964012455.1 uncultured Alphaproteobacteria bacterium | reverse complement strand
CGACAGTCCCGGGGTCTTCGTGGCGCCGGTGTACGACGCCCCGCCTGAGCTTGCGGCGGCACTTGCGGAATCCATTGCCGAAGGGCTGCGTCTTCACGACATACCAGCTATCTCTGCGGAAGTCCTGAATTCAGGGAATGTGTTGGAAGGATGGTATTCCCTCGCGGACTCCCGCGGTGGCCGTGAGCATGATCAGGGATCGGCCGAAAGTGCGGCAGGATCGCAATCTTGCCCTGATTCTGGGAGAAATTTCCAGTGCGCCAGGGGATGGTGAAGTTGCTCTAAGGCGGGCGATCCATGCAGTACTTCGCCACACCGAAGTAGCGGTCGCATCGCAAACGGAGCACACGGGCCCGCGCCTCGATGCACAGATCGAGGTTACGGCGTATTCGGGCAAGCAGGACCAAGTGCGACTCGTGTGGACGATTCGGGATTCCGAGCAAAAAACAGTCGCTTTATTGAAACAGGAGAACGTCCTCCTGAAAGGGCGCCTTGATCGCAAATGGGGGTCTTTGGCTTTCGATATTGCGCTTGCGATTCGGCTGCAAATCGTTGAAGCCGTTCGTCGTTTGAGCGATCCGCAGCCACATGGTCTTGCCATACCCCCGGCGCTGCGCTGAGGTCCGGACACCCTGTTTTCGCGGCGCCGTTTACAGGAACATATGCCCTTGTTATAGAGATCGGCGCCGGAGACACGCGGCCGCCGGGAGACGTTCCAAATGAAAATTTTACCATGCAACAGTAACCGTCCTTTGGCGGAAGCGATTTCTGCATACCTGAACGTACCGTTGACGCAGGCGTCCGTCAGACGCTTCTCCGATATGGAAGTGTTCGTCGAAATCCTCGAGAACGTGCGTGGCGAAGACGTTTTCGTAATACAGTCGACGAGCTACCCGGCGAACGATAATCTCATGGAACTGTTGGTTGCTATCGACGCCTTGAAGCGCAGCTCGGCCTGGCGCATTACCGCGGTAATTCCCTACTACGGATATGCCCGCCAGGATCGCAAGACCGGTTCGCGGACACCGATCTCGGCCAAGTTGGTTGCGAACTTGATTACGACTGCAGGCGCCGACCGGGTCCTCACCATGGACCTGCATGCGGGCCAGATTCAGGGTTTTTTCGATATTCCGACTGACAACCTATATGCCGCTCCGGTCTTCGGCCGCGACATTGAGGAGGCATTCGACGACGATCAAGAAACGATTATTGTCTCCCCCGATGTTGGTGGTGTGGTCCGTGCCCGGTCGATCGCGCGACGCATCGATGCCGACCTCGCTATTATCGACAAGCGGCGTGAACAGGCTGGTGTTTCCGAAGTGATGAACATTATCGGCGATGTGAAAGGTAAGCGCTGCATCCTCGTTGACGATATCGTCGATTCCGCCGGCACCTTGTGTAATGCGGCGGTCGCTTTGACCGACGCAGGTGCCACGTCGGTATGCGCCTATGTCACGCATGGTGTGTTGTCTGGTGGGGCTGTGGCTCGAGTGTCGTCCTCGCCGATCGAAATGATGGTCACGACGGACAGTATCCTGGCGACCGAAGCGGTCCGGGTGGCCCAGAACATTCGTCAAATTACGATTGCGCCGCTCCTGGCGGAGGCGATTATGCGTATTAGCAATTCGCAATCCGTATCGAGTCTGTTTGACTAATTCGCTCTAAAGCACTATTCACCGCTGCGAATTAAGTGTTTCGGCGACGGCACCCCTGGAGGCCGCGCCGGATTTACCTGATTTAAGGAGGGATACCATGGCCGAAGCCACAATGGCGGTAACGGCGCGTGATCGGGCAGGTAAGGGGGCAGCTCGGGCGGAACGTCGAGCGGGACGCATTCCAGCTGTGATTTACGGCGGTAAGGCGGACCCGGTGAAGGTTTCCGTCGAGCCCCGCGACTTGCAGCGCGAAATGACTGCGGGAAACCTGTTTTCGACGGTGTACACGCTCGACGTTCGGGGCAGGAGCGAACGCGTTCTGCCGCGTGACGTGCAGTTTCATCCGGTGACCGACCGGGCACAGCATATAGACTTTCTCCGGGTAACCGCGGATACCAAGCTCGCCGTCGAAGTGCCGTGTAACTTTATCAATGAAGAAGAATGTCCGGGTCTGCGCCGTGGAGGCGTTTTGAACGTGGTGCGCTATGCCATTGAGTTCATCTGCCGCGTCGACGACATTCCAAACGAGATTGATATCGACTTGGCCGGCCTTGAGATCGGTGAGGGCGTTCACATCAGCATGGTGATGTTGCCGGACGGGGTCGAGCCGACGATTACAGATCGCGACTTCACCATCGCCACGATTGCGGCCCCGACTGTGGTTGCAGAAGAGACGGCTGCCGAGAGCGACGAAGGCGAAGAGGGCGAAGAGGGTGACGCCTCCAACGATTCGGCCGGCGAAGAGGCCGAAACGAAAGAAGAGACCGAGGAGTAGGCGGGCTCTCTCATGTTGCTGCTCGTGGGCCTGGGAAACCCCGGCCCCAAATACGAGAAGAATCGTCACAATATCGGGTTCATGGCGGTAGACGAAATCGTCCGGCGTCATGGCTTCGGTACATGGCGTGGCCGATTTCAGGCCGCCACGTCCGAAGGACACTTCGTTGGCGTAAAGGTTCTGATAATGAAACCGACGACCTTTATGAACGAATCCGGACGGGCCGTCGGAGAAGCCACCCGGTATTTTAAACTCTCCCCGGAAAGCGTCGTCGTTTTGCACGATGAGCTTGACCTCGCTTTTGGCAAAATCCGCATCAAGCACGGGGGCGGGCATGCCGGGCACAACGGTCTGCGCAGCATTGACGCTCATCTTGGCAAAAACTACGTGCGGTTGCGGATCGGCATCGGGCATCCAGGCGACAAGGACCGCGTCCGCGGACATGTCCTGTCGGACTTCGCCAAGGCGGAAGAACGCGACTTATCGGTCTTGATCGGCGCCATTGGAGAAGCGGCGCCGATGCTGGCCGACCCCGAACAGCTCAATGCCTTCATGACCAAGGTGGCGCTGGCGATCAAGCCGACACCGCCGAAACCGGAACGCCGAGACGCGCCGAAGGAGCATGAGGATGGGGTTTAATTGCGGTATTGTCGGCCTGCCCAACGTTGGCAAGTCTACCCTGTTCAACGCTTTGACGGAGACCGTATCGGCGGAGGCTGCGAACTATCCGTTCTGCACGATCGAGCCAAATGTCGGCCGGGTGCCTGTACCGGACGAACGGTTGGATCGGATCAGTGGTATGGCTCAGTCCGCCAAGACAATTCCCACCTTTCTGGAGTTTGTGGACATCGCTGGCCTCGTGCGCGGCGCGTCGAAGGGGGAGGGGCTTGGCAACAAGTTCCTTGCCAATATTCGCGAAGTCGACGCGGTGGTAATGGTTCTGCGGTGTTTCGAGGATGAGAACATCAGCCATGTCGAAGGCTCGATCGACCCGACCCGAGATGCAGAGACGGTCATGACCGAATTGCTGCTGGCCGACCTGGAGAGCATTGAACGTCAGATCGACCCGATCGAAAAGCGCGCACGGCAGGGCGAGAAAGAAGCGAAGCAACGGTTCGCGGTTATGGAGCCGGTCCTGGCGGCTCTGAGCGAAGGCAAGCCGGCCCGTACCGTCGAGGTCTCTCCCGGCGATCGGGCAATTTTTCGCCGGCTCAACCTGCTGACCGCAAAGCCGGTGCTCTATGCCTGCAACGTCGAGGAAGAAAACGCCGCCGAAGGCAATGCGCATTCGCGAGCCGTCGCTCAGATGGCGGTGGCCGAAGGGTCGGAGACAGTTGTCGTATCCGCTGCAATCGAGGCGGAAGTGGCGCAGCTTGGCGATGAGCAAGAGAAGGCGGAGTATCTTGAAACATTGGGGCTTAGCGAACCGGGTCTAGACCGGGTTATTCGGGCGGGCTACCGCTTGCTCGACCTTATCACGTTTTTTACCTCGGGACCCAAGGAAAGCCGGGCCTGGACGGTGCCGATCGGAACCGGGGCCGCGCCCGCGGCTGGCCGCATCCACACCGATTTAGAACGGGGTTTTATCGCGGCCGAGACCATCTCCTACGATGACTTTATCGATTGTGACGGCGAACAGGGCGCCAAGGACGCAGGCAAGATGCGTCTTGAAGGACGCGACTACATCGTCCAGGACGCGGACGTTATCCTATTCCGATTTAATGTATAAATTTTGAATTCACGAGATACTTCATGCGATGGAACAGGCGATGTTCCTGAAAGCCAACAAGGTTGATTGACGAATGATACGTCCGGCAATGTTGACTTCACGTTCCGGACGGGCACCTCAATAGGCAGTACAATTGGTTTCGAGTTCCGCAGACGATTTCGAATCGCCCGCGGCGTGAAAATCCGGATGCGGGAGGATGTTATGAGCGACATGATGACAACGGATGCATCTGCTGCCCTGAACGGTATCAAGGTGGTGGATTTGACGCAGTTTGAAGCAGGGCCTTCCTGCACCGAGGCGCTGGCCTGGCTGGGTGCCGATGTGGTAAAGGTGGAAGAGCCGAAGCGCGGTGAGCCGGGACGCTGGGGCTTCACCGACATGCCCGGCGTCGATTCGACGTATTTCGTTTATTATAATCTCAACAAGCGCGCTGTGACCTGCAACCTCAAGACGGAAGAGGGCACGTCGCTGCTGACGAGAATGTTGGAACAGGCGGATGTCGTCATCGAGAACATGGCACCCGGTACCTTCGCACGTCTCGGCTTTGATTGGCCGCGCCTGCAGGAGATCAACCCACGCTTGATCTTCGCCCAGGTAAAGGGTTTCGCGCCGGACAGCAAGCATGCAGACTATCTCTCTTTCGACATGATCGCGCAGGCAACCGGCGGCACCATGGGGATCAACGGCATGCCCGACGAGCCACCGATTCGGCCCGGCGCCACCGTCGGTGATACTGGCACCGGCATGTTGACGGCCATGGGCATCATCGCCGCGCTGTTTCAGCGGGTTACCACCGGCAAGGGCCAGCACATCCAGATCGCTATGCGGGACGCCATGCTGAACTACTGCCGCACACCGATGAGCCGCCAAGCGGCGCGAGATGACGTGCTGCCCCGCGGCGGGAACGGTGTTGTAGGCACGGCTCCGGGCGGCCTCTATCCGTGCAAGCCGGGTGGCAAGGACGACTACGCCTATATTTTTTGCTCGCGCGGCAACGAGGAGCATTGGAGACGGCTCTGCAATGTGATCGGCCGTGAGGATCTGGCTGACGATCCGCGAATGGCAAACGGCGATCTCCGTTTCCAGCACAGGGATGAGGTCGAGAAAGCCATCACCGATTGGACGACCCAGCATACGAAAACCGAAGTGATGGAAGCAATTGCTGGCGAGAAGGTCCCGTGTGGTGCTGTCTACAACACCTATGAATTGATGCGTGATGAAGACTTCCTCTCCCGCGGTATGATGCAGGAGATTGAACAGCCGGAGCGCGGCAAGGTCACTGTCGCCGGCTGGCCGCTGCAAATGTCCGGCAGCCATGTGCCGATCCGCCCCGCCCCCCTGCACGGCGGAAACAACGAGGACGTCTATGGCGAATGGCTCGGCATTGAGGCTGGGGAAGTCAAGGCGATGCGGGAGCGGGGGGAGATTTAACCCTCGCCTGCCTTTCCTCCGCGGTTTTAGTTGGGGAAAGTTATTCACCTCGACCTATTCCTTTGTCAGCCAGCCGGTCTGCGATAGCTTGCGGCCGTTTTTTTTAACATGGTGCTGCATCCGGTGCTGATCGGATGGTGCAACCGGGTGAAGCGGCTAGAGGACTTTTTCGAGCAACTGGGGTGCGCGCTGGATCTCTGGCATCCGACGAGCGGTGAATGTGCCGCCTTCTGAAGTGTTGGCTATCCGGCGGAGGTGACGCTGAAACTGGAAGACAGCATCTGGCAGGATGATCCGGGGAGCTGGAGTTAACGTCCCGGGAGTCGAACCGGCACCATCAAAAATCGCGACTTCGTGATTCACCAATCGGGTTCGCGGTCCATATCCTTGGAAAAGTAAGAAGGAGACCCCCATGGGACGTGTGCAGGACAAGGTGGTCGTGGTGACGGGCGCCGCCAACGGGTTGGGTGAGGCGATCGCGCTGCGCCTTGCTCATGATGGCGCGAAGACGGTTCTGGCCGATATCGATGGGCCGGGCCTCGCCACCACAGCGACAGCCATTCGCAACAGGGGAGGGGAGGCAGTCACCGTGGTCGGTGATGTCACCGAAGAGGAGCCTGCGGCGGAGCTGATCGAGGCTGCGATCGAGCATTTTGGCCAGATAGATGGCCTAGTGAATAATGTGGGGGGCAGCCGAAATTCGAAGATTTGGGATATGCCGGTCGAGGACTGGGATCACACGATTAAGCTGAATCTTCGTGGTACGTTTCTCTGCACGCGTGCGGCGGTCCCGCATATGATGAAGCGGAACCGCGGCGCGATCATCTGCCTTTCTTCTGGTGCCAGGGAGGGTACACCATGGACCGCGTATTATCAGGGCGGGTCAGCTTATTCGACCTGTAAAGCTGGCGTGCATGGGTTTATGCGCGACCTGGCGCTGGAATTGGCGGAGTTCAACATTCGGGTCAATTGTGTTGCGCCCGGTCCCATCGATACTGAACGGTCTGGGGTTAATCTACGCAAATTGAACAAGACGGTCGATTTCAGCCCTGATCGGATGACCCCGCTTGGGCGGCTTGGCCAACCGGTTGAGGTCGCCAATGCTGTGCTGTTTCTGGTATCCGAAGAGGCGTCCTACGTGACTGGCCACAATCTAGCCGTCGCTGGAGGGCGCTGAAGCGCCTCGCAAAATTCTTGTCGCCGAGGGCGCGTCTGCCTAGAGTCTCGTCAGCCAATACGAACATCCTGAGGGAGAATCCGGTTATGGGAGAAATGATTCGATTGACG
>CAXGSZ010000116.1:0-6898 GCA_964012455.1 uncultured Alphaproteobacteria bacterium | reverse complement strand
ACCAATTTTGCAATCGAATGCTTTATTGATCAGGGACGACAAGAGTTTAAGGTGTGTTGGGATATCTGACTACTTTTCATTAATTTTTATAACGCCATTTTTGTATTCTGCAGAAATGCTAAGTTTTGTAGTCTGTCCATCAATAATGAATTTCCATTCACCAATTCGTATGCCATTTAGATAGGAGCCACGAAGTATAAACCCTTTAGTTGCGCTCACTTCGACATAATCGCCATCCCATCTTCCGTTCTTTAAATATCCGGTCTTCTGTCCCCAAACTTTACCAGTATAAGGTGTAGGGGATAACAATTTGTAGAACATACCGTTCCGCTGAATAAGATCTGGAAGTGCAATTGCGTTCTTTTGGGAATCAGCACTCTCACTCATCCCTAAACTTCCAAGGAGGAAGGCAATAGCCATAAAGAGAGTTTCGGGCAGTTTTCTCATGGAAATGAGTTTATTGGATTTCGAAAGTGTGGTTAGAAATTGAAAGACGTGGTTTTCCATAACAACTGATATCTTATTTTTGTAGAAGGAATGAGATCCGGATTACTGGCAAGTTATAGTGAGTGTGATTGTCATCACTCCAGACATTTGAGTTTTCGAAAATCGATTCTGTGGAGATGAAGGAGGTGTTACAGTGACTCTTCGAATTTATGGGTAAAATGGTGTCCCGAGCAGGATTCGAACCTGCGACTTCCGGATTAGGAATCCGACACTCTATCCAACTGAGTTACCGGGACACTGTTCGGCACTGTAACAACGATCCGGTAAGTTGAAAACCTAAGTTCGCCAACTCCATTTCTTATAACAAGTCATACTTTAATTTTTACAATAGGTAGAATTGCATATCACAAATCATTTACACTAAAACGACGTAATAAAATAAGAGTTTATAACAGACCGATATATCAGGAATCCCGTGCTCTATCCAATTGAGCTAAGGGTGCATGTCGTGGCGTTATAGCACGAATTCAGCCGGCTCAAGGACGGTTATCAGTCAAACAGGCTGTTCAGTGGCAGTGAATAGTAAAGTAGTGCGGTTTCCGTGCCCGGATTTTCGCTGCCAATACCGGCGTTCGACAGATGGTGGACGGCGATGCCAAGGCGGGATCGGTCATCGAACCGATACGCGAGCTCGAAACCCGAGCGAAATTCGATCACATGGCCGAGGTCCTGACCATCGCCTTCGGTATATGCGCCAACCGCGGTATTGGGTGTGAGCACCCATCGGCGGCCGAAATAAACATCCATCAGGAAACCGAAATAACCATAGAGGGACGCGTCCGATGTCGCGAACCCGCCGACGAACGGGCGAATCTTCCAATGATCAATATCCGACCTGTATTCGAGATTGAACGAGGCACCCTGGGCGCGATCGGCAATGACCCCTGTCGCACCCGCGCCGAGTGAAATGAACGCCGGTTCCTCATCGGCGGCGGCGGGAGTCGCGATGATCATTGTTGCGATCAGCGCTAATACGAGTTTATCGAGCGTTTTCAGAGGCCTGCTCCTTTATTCCTAGCCCGCGCATCATAATGGAACCGCTGAAAAGCGCAACGCCCAAACTCGTTGCCTATCCCGGTCGCACCACTTTGAAATCTTCCATCGCCGCGATCAATTCGCTGCGAATGCCGGGTTCCATCGCGGAATGCCCGGCGTCGGTCACAATCCGCAAGTTCGCGCGAGGCCAGGCCGCTGACAATTCGACCGCGCTGACAACCGGGCAGACGGCGTCGTAGCGGCCCTGAACGATCACGCCCGGGCTGTTGGCCAGCCGGTCCGCATTTTTCAACAACGCGCCTTCCGCCATAAAACAATCGTTGACGAAATAATGTGCTTCGATGCGCGCGAGACCCAGTGCCGTAGCCGCCTCGAAAAATGACGACACTGCCTCCGGATTGGGACGCAGGGTGGAGCACGACCCCTCATAACAGCTCCAAACGCGAGCGGCGGGGAGATGGACAGCCGGATCCGGGTCGATAAGGCGCCTATGGTAATTCGTGAGGAGATCGTCCCGTTCATCCTCGGGCAAATGGTTTGCGAACGCGCTCCATGCCTCGGGGAAAAGCCGGCGCATGCCAGTCATGAACCATTCAATCTCATCGCGTCGGCACAAAAAAATACCGCGCAACGTAAGTCCAAGGCAATGCTGTGGATGCGCTTCGGCATATGCCAGCGCCAGACTGGACCCCCAAGATCCGCCAAAGATGAACCAGCGATCGATATCGAGATGTCGCCGTAGGGCCTCGATGTCGGCGACGAGATGCCCGGTCGTGTTATTCGAGAGGTCGCCGAGCGGTGTCGAACGCCCGGCGCCCCGTTGGTCAAAAATCACGATCCGGTAGTGACTAGGATCAAAGAACCGTCGATGCGCTGGTACGGCCCCTGCCCCCGGCCCTCCGTGCAGGAAGACGACAGGGACGCCTTTGGGATTGCCGCTCTGCTCCCAATAAAGATGATGCGGATCATCGACTGAGAGTCGTCCGGTCTCGTAGGGTTCGATTTCGGGAAATAGAGTACGTCGGGTCATACTTGTTCCATGCCGACCATCGGTCGCCGTGTTCTATTCAATTACCGCTTTTTGCTATCGGCGGCGCTCATTCTTTTTGTCGCCGTGCCAGCCTTCGTAAAGTCCGATGGGTGGCACCGGGAGGTGCGGCGACAGTCGTCGCAATCGTCGATGACGATAAACTTCGCCTCGACGACGGGGAACTTGTCCGACTTATCAGCCTGCAAGCACCAAAAGTGCCGCTCCGGCTAATAAATTTCAAGATATGGTTGCTCATTAATGAACCGAAAGATGCTTTCGCCCGCCTGGCATTGGGGAAACGGTTACACCTTGGATTGGGTAGCCGGAACCGGGATCGGCACGGTCGGGTGCTGGCCCATTTACATGCTGAAGACAGCACCTTGATCGCGGAGATGTTGCATCTCGGTTGGGCCTGGGTCTACACCTTTTACGATAATCGCCGAATCGCTGACGAGATGATGTGGCTGGAACAGGCAGCTCGGCGGCCGAGGCGGGGAGTTTGGTGGTATGCTTTCTACCGTCTTCGGTCGGCCGAATACCTGTGGGGCGACATCAATGCGTTTCAGATCGTCGAAAGTCGCGTCCGGGCGGTTGCAACAGTTAAGTGGCGTACGCACTTAAACTCGGGAGATAATTGGAGCCGCGACTTCGCGATTGTGGTCGCCGCAAAGCATCGACGGCAGTTCAGCGCGAGACATCTCACGGCTCCCGATAGCCGCCTCATTCGTGTACTAGGTGGTTGAGGTGGCGCAACGGGCCTATGATTGGCGCCACTCACCCCGAGCAGTTCGAGGTACTGGAATGACGAAATGCGATATTTGGGATAGATCCGTTACTACCCGGCTAAGGTTGACACGGCGCGATTTTTCGACCGTCGCTGCTGTCGGTTTCGGCACATTCTGTGCGGGCTGTGCGGTCAATCCGGCGACGGGCGACCAGCAGGTCATCATTATGTCGGCGGAAGAAGAGCGGCGTATTGGCGCGGCGGAGCATCCGAAGATTCTAGAAGAGTTCGGTGGGCCGTACGAAGATCCGAAACTGTCCGGATATATTGCCGCGATCGGGGGGCGTCTTGCGGCCGCGTCGGAATTGCCGGATACGCAGTTCACATTCACCGTCCTCAACAGTCCGATCGTCAACGCGATGGCGCTGCCGGGCGGATATGTCTATGTGACGCGTGGTCTCTTGGCGCTTGCCCAGAACGAGGCTGAGGCGGCGGGTGTCATCGGTCATGAAATCGGTCATGTCGTTGCTCGGCATACTGCCGCTCGGATCAGCCGGGTGCGGGTCACGCAATTCGGTCTGATAGGGCTGGCGGTTTTGGGCAGCGCGACGGGCCTTCCGGCAGGAACGGGCCGGCTGGCCAACACCCTTGCGTCTTTGCAGCTTCAGGGTTTCTCGCGCGAGCAGGAATTCGAAGCCGACACACTTGGAATCCGTTATATGTCACGCGTTGGATACGATCCGGAGGCTATGGCGACCTTTCTAAGCCAGTTGCGCGCCCATTCTGGGCTTCGCGCGAAGATCGCGGGACGTCCGGCCGACTCAGTCGACCAATTCGATATAATGGCGACCCATCCGCGGACCATCGAGCGGATAAAACGCGCAGCCGCTGCGGCTGGACCAAAACCGCCGCATGCCCGCAGTCTCTACAGAAAGGCCTATCAGAGCGCCATCAATGGCATGGTATTCGGCGACGACCCCGATGTCGGCGTCATACGGGGGCGGGAATTCTTCCATCGTGCGCTGCGGTTCCGGTTCTTGGTTCCGGAGGGATTTAGTTTGACCAATAGACCAACGGCCGTGATTGCCCAGAACGACCGGCTGCGATCGACTATCGTCTTCGACGTGGATACGCGCCGATCAGGCGGAGGGTTGAGCCGCTATATCACCCATGATTGGGCGAAACGGCGGCTCAACGATGTCGAAGGGTTGACGGTGAACGGCTTACCGGCCGCAACCGGTTGGTTCGTCATGGATACGAAGAAAGGTCGTATGGTCGCGCGGTTGATCGCAATTCGCGCCGAGCAGAACCAGATCTTCCGCTTCCTATTCTTTTCACCGCTGAATGTGACCGAACGGCTGTCACGTCCATTTCGTCGAACGACTTACAGTTTTCGGCGCTTGACATTGCGGGAAGCAGACATGATTACGCCTCTTCGGCTCCGCGTTCAAAAGTACGGGCGTCAAAGCCGCAAAGACCTCGTACGTCGCATGCAGGTAGAATCGCACGCCGAGGGATGGTTCGAGCTCTTGAACGGCTACACCGCAGGCAAACGCCGGTCCGCAGGCGAAACCGTTCGCCTGGTCGTCTGATCGAAAGGTCAGGCCTCGATCATCAAATCGCCAGGCTCTTCAATCCTTTGGCTGATTGACTTGCGCAGCTTGGTGAGTGCGCGGTGTTCGAGTTGCCGCACGCGTTCCTTACTGACACCGAGGACCCTGCCGAGTTCTTCCAAGGTCGCGCCGTTCTCAGTAAGGCGCCGCTTGCGGATGATCGTCTGCTCACGTTGCGGAAGTTCTCGCAAGGCTTCAACCAGCCAGCGTGCCCGGGTACGGCCGTCGTGAACGCTAACAACGGTCTCCTCTGAATTGGGACGTTGGTCGGCCAGAAAATCCTGCCAGCTGTCTTCCGATTCGTCTGAGACGGGGGCGTTGAGAGACTGGTCGCCGCCATTGAGGCGAATTTCCATCGCCTCGACTTCGTGGACGTTGACCTTCAGTTCGTTGGCGATGAACTCGCGGGATTCCTCGCTGAGCTGCTCGCCACCGATATCGTCAATCTGCGCACGTAGACGCCGCAGGTTGAAGAACAGGGATTTTTGCGCCGCTGTTGTGCCGGTCCGGACGATCGACCAGTTACGCAGGATGAAATCCTGCATCGCCGAGCGAATCCACCATGAGGCATAGGTTGAGAAACGTACGCCACGATCCGGCTCGAACCGCTCCGCCGCCTGTAACAGGCCAACATTGCCTTCCTGGACGAGGTCGCCCATCGGCAGACCATAGTTGCGGAAACGCGAAGCAATGCTGATTACCAACCGGGTGTAGGCCCGAACGAGACGGTGTAGTGCTGCTTCATCCTGATTGTCCCGCCACCGTTTGGCGAGTTCGTATTCGGTCTCCCGCGACAGCAGGGGTTCCTGCATCGAGGCTTTGATGAACTTGAGATTTGCCCGCTGGGTTTGCGGATCATCGATGTAAGCCATTCCCTCCCCTTGGCGTCTCTCCGGACGCGCTCCCTAGGTATTTATTGTGGTTTTTAATAACTCATTATTTAGCTAGGTTATTGAATTCGAAATGGCGGTGCAACAAAATTCATCCGGACAAATTTGAAAATTTGTCCGGATGAATAAGCTTGTTGTATTTTAGGCTTCGAGACTGTCAATGACGGTACCATCGTGCTCTATACAAACGGCGAGTAGGGCGCCATCGAATCCGCATCCGCCGTCCACCGTCATGGTGTATTCCGTCTCGGCATAGCCGCCATGGTCCGGGTCGAACCCGCGGATAATTTTCGCATATTGGCCGTAGCGTTCATTGATGTAGGCAAAGCTTCGACCGGCCCACCAAAAGACGTCGCTTTGCTCCCTGACAGGGCGCTTGACATCAACGCCAGTATTGACGAATAGAAGGCGTCCATCAGCGGTATATGCAGCCCGTTTCAGCGCACTCATGAAGGCGACATGGCCGGGCGACGCTTGCATGGCATCGCGCACGGACCCTGTCCATTGTGCGATTGTCAGCGGGCCGGAACGTTTACCGAGGATGCCAGCACCGTCGTCGCCAGCATAGGCTTGGAGCGTCGCCGGTAGGCCACGTTCCGCCATCCAGGTCATCACCTCAATCGGATCGATGGCGAACTGTAGCTGCAGCAGCCGCTGCCACATTTCTTCCTGGCTGCCCCGCAACATTACGAAATCTTCGATATCTGCATAGGGCGGGCGTGCCAGGAAGGTGCGTCTGAAAGAGAGGATCTCGTCGACCGTTCTGACAACATCCGGTCCATAGCCGAGGTAATTTCCCAGGTAGACGATTCGGTCGTCTGGTTTTAGCAAACGCGACAGTTTTTGGTGCAGGGCACGCAAGCGGTTGGCTTCTCCATGTATGGAGCCGACGGCCCAAATCCGGCCGGTCTCTCGTAGTACCGCAAACGCGTTCACGTCAGACATTTTTTCGGCTGAAACCCACCCTATTAGACGTCCCGAGGCCGGGCGCCTGTCGTCAAGCAGCCTTCAGTAACGTCTCCAACTTTTCCGTTGCAGCCTCTTCGTCGATATCTTCGACTGCGGCCAACTCTCGCGCTAAGCGGTCAAGCGCCGCCTGGTAAATCTGTCTTTCGCTGTAGGATTGATCCGGCTGGTC
>CAXGSZ010000115.1:0-7031 GCA_964012455.1 uncultured Alphaproteobacteria bacterium | reverse complement strand
GCGTGCCGAACCATGTCGAACGGCTGTTCGACAGTGTGGAAGCAGATATGGGTGTGCCGGACCTAGTCGTTTTTAATGCGAGCGCCCGGGTGCGGGGTGGTGTCCACGAGATTGATCCGGTGGCGGTACAACAGGCGGTCAACGTGACGTGTTTTGGTGGCTTCCTCGTTGGGCACCATGCCGCCAAGCGTATGTTGCCGAGGAAGAGTGGTTCGATCCTCTTCACCGGTGCGTCCGCTAGTGTGAAGGGCTATGCGAATTCATCCTGTTTTGCGATGGGTAAGTTCGGCCTGCGCGGGCTTTGCCAAAGCATGGCGCGGGAGTTAGCACCCGAGAATATTCATGTTGCGCATTTCGTCATTGACGGCGGGATTAATGCGGGGCCGGGCGACGAGCGGGCCGTGCGTCTCGGCGAGGACGGCACCCTGGAACCGGATGCGATCGCAGAGACGTATCTCCATATTCATAGGCAGCATCGCAGCGCATGGACATGGGAGGTTGAACTCCGTCCCTGGATCGAAAATTTCTAGGTCTTGCCGCTATGAAATTCGGCCTGCATCTTGGCACACGGGGGGCGGCGCTTGATCCTGATGCCTTGCTTTCAATCGCACGGAAAACGGAAGCGCTCGGCTTCGAACATCTTGGCTTTAGCGACCATTTGGTGATCGCGAACCAAGTCGATTCACCCTATCCCTACACGAAATCCCGCGTCTGGTTCGCGCAGGATAGCGGGGATTGCCTCGACCAGCTTACGACTCTGGCATTCGTCGCCTCCGGGACCGAGCGTTTGCGCCTGTTGACGTCTGTCATGGTGATCCCGCATCGCCCGCCGGTACTCACTGCGAAGATGCTCGCGAGTGCGGATATTCTCTCGAAAGGCCGTATTACCGTTGGCTTGGGCGTCGGCTGGATGGCGGAAGAGATCGCCTTGCTTGGCGCACCGACCTTCGAGCGTCGCGGTAAGCTTGCTGATGAGACCATCGCTGCAATGAAGGAATTGTGGACTGACCCCGATCCTGAATTTACCGGCGAGTTCGTTTCTTTTTCCGATCTGAAGTTTGAACCGAAACCTGTTCAAAAACCTCACCCGCCGATCTGGATAGGTGGTGAAACGCGGCCCGCGCGCCGCCGGGCCGGTCAGGTCGGCGATGCCTGGTATCCCGTCGGGAACAACCCTGCAGCGCCGTATGACAGTGTTTCAAAATTCACCGATGGGCTCGCGGAAGTACGTCAATTTGCGACGGAGTCCGATCGCGACCCCGCCTCGCTGGACACTGCCCTGCTTGCGCTCTGGTACCGCATGGACGAGACGCTTGAGAACGACGTCGGAGAGCGGATGGCGTTCACGGGAAATGCGGAGACCATTATCGACGATATTGGTCGCTATTCGGAAGCGGGACTGAATCACCTGGTCATCGGGTTTGAAAGCGACGACTTGCAACAATCGCTCGATCGGCTCGATGTCTTTGCCGAAAAGATTATGCCAAACGTATAAAGGAGAAGTAACCATGAGTGTCGAACATCTCGATTCCGGAGATATCCTAAGCCAAGCAACAATATACAACGGTGTGGTTAATATCTGCGGTTTGACCGCCGACGATCGGTCGCTCGATGCGAAGGGCCAGACGGAGCAAATTCTCGCGAAGATCGATGACCGTCTCGCCAAGTGCGGTACAGACAAGTCGAAGATGCTGATGGCGACGATCTACCTCACCAATATGGATGATAAGCCGGCAATGAACGAGGCTTGGATGGTATGGCTCGGAGATCTTGAACGTCCGGCCCGAGCCTGTGTCGGCGCGCCCCTTGCGACCCCCGACACGCTTGTCGAAATCGTCGTGAGCGCAGCGGCATAGCGTTACTCGGCGCCGCCGAGAGATTTCAGTTTCTTTTGCACTCTTCCGATCATGCATTGCATCATTGATTTGATGACAGGGTTGGGGGTTATCGAGGCACCGGTCGAATTAACTCTTTCTGACAGCAAGGCGGATGGCCTCGGCCGAAGCGGCTACAGGGCTGTCGTCGAATAACGCCATCTCGCCGAAGATGTCACCCTTATAGAGGTGCGCAAGCTGGATAGGCGCTTCGCTCCGCATGTTTTTTTAGATGCGGATTTCTCCGGACATCACCATATAAGCTAAGTCGCCACTGCCGCCTTCCTCGAAGATGACCGCGTTCTCGTTGAAAACCTTCTTCACGATCCTGTTTGCGCCGGACATCGCCCGTTCCCGTATTCTTCGCTACCCCCCTCTGGAGCGAATTTCTGCGTCTTATCGGAGTGGGATCAATGCAACGATGAGAATTATGGGCAGGCCATGGATGATCCTGTATTGTAAGGTTGGCTTCGCAGGGAGAAGACAGCATGGAAGAGCGGAAAATCACAGTAAACGAGCGCGAATATGCTTGGCCGGAAACTCCGGTCGTCGTCGTTTGTATTGATGGCTCAGAACCCGAATATATGGACCGCGCGATTGCGGACGGGCGTATGCCTTGGCTTGCAAAGGCGCGTCCTGCTGGAACCGACCGGCTAGCGGATTGTGTCGTACCGTCTTTTACCAACCCGAACAACCTTTCCATCGTAACGGGCCAGCCGCCATCGGTGCACGGTATTGCGGGCAATTTCTTCTGGAATCCGGACACGGGTGAGGAAGTGATGATGAATGATCCCGCCTTCCTGCGGTGTGGCACCATTCTCGCGGCCTTTGCTGAAGCCGGTGCACGGGTGGCGGTTGTGACTGCCAAAGACAAGCTACGCCTTCAACTGGGGCATGGCATGCGTTTCGGTGCAGGCGGTGGCATTTGCTTCTCTTCGGAAAAGGCCGACCAAGTGACACTAGAGGCGAACGGGATCGAAGACGTTCTCGATCTCGTTGGAATGCCGGTGCCAGACGTGTATAGCGCCGAATTGTCCGAGTTCGTTTTCGCGGCGGGCGTCGAACTGATGCGTCGAGACCGGCCAGACATCCTTTATCTTTCAACCACGGACTATATCCAACACAAGCACGCCCCAGGCGCGCCGGTCGCGAATGATTTTTACGCCATGATGGACGGTTATTGGGCGCAACTGGATGCCATGGGTTGCATTATCGTCCTCACTGCGGATCACGGCATGAACGCAAAGCACGATCCGGCCAATGGCGCAACGAATGTGGTCTATTTGCAGTCATTGCTTGACGATTGGGCGGGAGAGGAAACGACGCGGGTCATCCTGCCGATTACGGACCCTTATGTCGTGCACCACGGGGCCCTTGGTTCGTACGCGACAATCTATCTGCGCGGCGCCGATGGCGCGGAGATGGCGCGCCGTTTATCCGTGGTGGATGGGGTGCTGGAAGTCCACACGAATCGCGAAGCATGTGCGCGTTACGGACTTCCCGAGGATCGCGTCGGCGATCTCGTTGTTATCAGCGAGCGGAATGTGGCGCTTGGGACGAGTGAGGAGCGTCATGATTTGAGCGGGCTCACCGAGCCACTCCGCAGTCATGGCGGCGTCACCGAACAAAGGGTACCACTGATCATGAACCGGGCCGCACCAACGCTGACGGCAGATCGGGGATTGCGTAATTTTGACGCTTTTGATTTGGCGCTCAATCATGCTGCAGCCGCACGGGAGCCGGCAGCCGCAGAGTAGCGGTGGCTATTCCTTGAGATAACCGTCGCGTTCCAGACGCTCGGTCCAGCGCTGTCGCACATCGCGGTCCAGTCTCTGAATCCACTCCTGACCCATATGAAAGATCTGCTGCATCAGCATGGGCAGGGTCTGGAGCATCTTCTTGCCCGCGGACGACTCGTAGATTGCGTTTATCTGAGCAACTTCGTCGGGACGGTGCGCTCCGTCATTATGGCGAACAAGTCGTCGCCGATATTGTCGATCTGTAGATGGCTCAGAGGAATGAATACCGAGTGGGTATCATCTTCGGACTGTGCGGAGGTGTTGGCGCGAGCGGCACTTTCAAACCATATAGCTATCGAAAACCTCATCCCGGTTGCGAGGGCGTGCGCAAGGAAATGGTTTGGTCGCATTTCCGGTCACCTTACAACGGTCTCGGTCGGGATTCAGTGTCACATGCAAACTAAAGGTGACGGAAGGGCGCAATTCAGATTGGCGGCTGGTAACGGCGCTCTTCAGCGGATGAGTGTCGGCTAAGTTGCGCCACGCCATTATCTGACGGCGGTAAGCAGAATATCCGCGAATTCAGCGAAGCCACACCCACCTTCCCGGGTTGCGACATACGCAGGGGGCGCGGTGAGTTGTGCGCGGTACCGGTTTGCGTTTGCTACACCCACACCAAGCGCGAAGTGTGCCCACATCTGTTCGTCATTCGGCGAATCGCCGATATAGGCGACCGAATCGTTTTCGACAGTCGGGTCGATCGACAGGACATCGGCGAGGAACCGTTGCGCCATGGTGAGTTTGTCATGGTCGCCAAACCATCCGTTGACATGTATGGAGCTTATCTTCGCGGTGGCGCCCGCGGCTTCGAAATGCTCGACGATTCTTGCGATTTCAATCTCCGACAACGGTGGCACGTCTTCGCAGAAATCGATGGCGAGATCGACCTCCCGTGTGAATTGGTCGGCGGAAATGGCCGCACCGGGTACACCCGCGAGAATATCCGTGGCGAGCGCCTTCAGGTTTTTATGGTTGGCTGTGCGTGTCGCGTCATTCTGGGCATAGACCCGGTGCATGGATCGGTCGCCCCGGCTGTAGCTGAAGTAGAATGCGCCATTCTCGCCGATGACACCCGCAACCGGCCACATACGGGCAATATGATCGCACCATCCGGCCGGTCGGCCTGTTACCGGCGCAACCGCAATACTGGCGCTTTCGAGGCGCTCCATCGCGCCGAAGGCTTCAGCCGTGAGCCGCCCGTCCGTTGTCAGCGTGTCGTCGATATCCGCAAGCAGGACCCGAACGCGTCTCAAGGACTCTGTCGGTATGGTGTTAATCGGCTGGAAGGCCGGTATTTTAGACATCACGATCACGATTTTGCGGGAACTCCCGTCATAGTGCAACATGCGTCTTATAGCCGCAAACGGGACGACAAACCGCGCAGATCGCCGAGTTTATGACCTCGTCGCGATCGGCGGTGGCGTCAATGGAGTTTGGATCGTGCGTGAAGCCGCAGGACGGGGTCTTTCTGTCCTCTTATGAGAGAAGGATGACCTTGCAAGCGCGACCTCGCCGGCAAGCAGCAAGCCGATTCATGGCGGATTGTGGTCTCTCGATCGATGAACAGGGCGAGGCCACATTGCGGGACTAAATGTCGAGAAGTCGGTCGGGATAGTCCGAGAAGACCGCTTCCACGCCCCAATTCCAGAGCGCGCGTGCTCTCCGCGAGTTGTTCACCGTGTAACACAACAGATGCATTCCGGATTCCCGAATTCGCTCTGCCTCCTTCTTGTGTAGGTGGCCCTGGCTGCAGTGGAGCAGAGAGCAGCCGAGCTTGTTGGTCAACGCCCGCCAATTCCGTGGTACACGGCCTACAAGCAGCGCGCGCGGGAATCCCGGCGCTTCGACGGCGACAGCTTCAAGAGCCTCCATCGAAAAACTCGAAATGATGGGTGCCGTCAGGCCCTGCGGCCATTCGGTCGCGAGATAGCGCCCGAGGGCCCATCCGGTTTCTCCCTCGAAACCCTTTGCGGGCTTGATTTCGATGTTCGCATTGAGGCCGTAGGACATGACGGATTCGGTGGCCTCAAAGATCGTCGGGAT
Source organism: uncultured Alphaproteobacteria bacterium (assembly GCA_964012455.1). Lineage (GTDB taxonomy): Bacteria > Pseudomonadota > Alphaproteobacteria > UBA8366 > UBA8366 > UBA6544. Next base: position 1,315 of record CAXGSZ010000115.1, on the reverse strand, counting down.
CCGTTGGCGCCGAAATTTCGGATCGAACCGCGATCCGGCGTCGAGCCTTTTCAATTGTGCGACTGTCAACTCGGAGACCTTGCCCGTCCCGTTGGTCGTACGGTCGACCGTTTCGTCATGGATGAGAACGAGGTTCCCGTCGCCACTCAGCATGACGTCGAATTCAACCCACGCTAGGCCCATGAGAGACGCAGCGCGGAATGCTGCGAGCGTATTCTCGGGAGCGTGTCCGGCGACACCACGATGTCCGATAATTTTGGGTAAAGGTACGGGTTGGGCAACCGGAAAATCCATTATCTGTCTTATCCTTCATACGTTTACGACGCCTCGCACGATGAGGCTGCCGACGTATGCGACTTACGCGCACAACAGAAACGCACCTTTCGTGCGGGAAACCCGCCATCCTGATATCATGAGCTGCAGCGCGATAGCCGTCACGCCATGCATGACCCACTTGTCTATTGTGCGAATATCTTCGGCGAAAGCCAGAGGCTCGATTTCTTATGTCGCACAGAGCGTGCCGAGAATATTGAACCGATTGCTGCCGAGGACATTGCCGACCGCGACATCTGCATGGTGACGTAGGGTGGCGATGACAGTCGCAAAAGTTCCGGCAAAGACGTTCCCCAGAGCAATCATTGTCAGCCCAATGATCTATTCCGGGACACCAATGTCGTGTGCGATGCTCGTTGCCTCGTCGATCAAAAGGCAAGCCTCTCCGGTCAAACCGATCTGACCGAGCACGACACAGGCAAATTTCAGGCCGATATTCTGGGGCGATTCAGGCTGGTCCTCGGTTTCGTGCTCGTGAAGTTCCGTCGCTGCGCTGCGCGCCATTTTATCTTATTGTATGACCAGGCCACGAGCGTGACGAGTGCTACGACCATCGCCACATCGTTTCATGGCCGTACTTCTCCGATTAAGGCGAGACCGACACAGAGCACGGTAGCCACGACCATTGCGATTCTATCCCGTCATATGGCGCTCAGGTCGCATACCAGTGGAGAGATAACCGCGCCGACGCCAAGGATGAGCAAGAAATTGGCAATATTGCTACCGATCACGGTTCCAACTGCGAGGTCCAGTTTACCATCGAGCGCAGCCTCCTGACATACGATTAGTTCCGACAGGGACGTGCCGAGTCCGACAACTGTTAGTCCGATGACGGCAAGTGAGATATTGAGACGTTGCGCCATCCCAACCGCCCCACGGAGCGTTGCTCCGCCCGCAAAACCGAGAATGACGAGGCCCGATGGAATATACAGAAGATCCATGTTGTAACGATGCGCGGTCGATAAACTGCATTTGAAGTTAA
>CAXGSZ010000114.1:0-7045 GCA_964012455.1 uncultured Alphaproteobacteria bacterium | reverse complement strand
TACTTACAGAACAATTATTCTGAAACAATGCCGCGCCTGAGAGAATTCGATCTGCAGACCGCCCTGACCAGCGCTATGCAGATATTTTGGCGAAACGGTCATGCCGCCACCTCGATGGAGGATATCGTCACCGAGAGGTGAGACAGCCGCTAAGGCTTCTACGGTACTTTTGGTAACAGGTAAGAACTGCTGATCGCCGCAATTTTTCACTACGAGCAGACGATGACCGCGTTGCTTGGGACAGCTCATAGGACAACCGCTTTTGGGCCGTTAATCCGGAGTTGCTGAATTCTCATTTCTAATCGGTCGATACCAAGAACGACAATATCCTCATCGTCGTTCAGCCGAAGGAAGGCGTGATGTTTTCGCTGGCACAGACCTCTGATCACCGCAGTCGTTCCGCGAGACCGCCGCCTTTATCGAAAGCGGCGTTGGCAAAGCACACGTCGACGCAGCTCTCCGGTACTCTCATGTAATTGGAAATCACGATCTCAGCCTGTCGCTCTTCCACGAGATTAGCCGCGAAGCGCGTCTACCGCTCAGTGCCGATAGAACCCATCGCGTTCCGCATTATGATCTGATCACCCAAGGCGGCATTGACCTTCGATACATCTATGAAGGGTAGCTCCGAAAATTTTGAAGGCATCGTCCGGAAAGGTCATGGCAGTACCTTCGGCGTAATGGTTGGTGGTTTCGAATATACCTTCTTCCAGATCACCGAAAACGATGCCGATCTCAGCTTCCTCGTTGAATACCATCGCGGCGGTCGCGACCTCACAAATACGCCATCAACTAGCTTCGACAACGATCTCTTCGTCGGCACCCAGCTTGCCATTAACGACATGGACGACACCCAGACTCTCGCCGGCGTCATAACGGACCTCGGTGACGATACACTTCAGACTTGTGTCGAAGCGGAGCGGCGTGTCCGCGAGAATTGGAAGATCGAAGCGGAAGCCCGCACCCTCACCAATGTCAACGCGGAGAACGAACTCTCTGCCTTCAAAAGCGACAGCTTTGTTAAGGTATGTGGTTCCAGGTTCTTCTAACGCCGCAGCAGGAATTCGCGGCCAACCTTCACCCGCGGCGCACCGTCGTACTCAATGATATCTGCCGTTGCGTAGGTTTCTGTCCAGCGTTCCGGTAGAAAGCTGCCCGTCCCGATCACATCGACCGGCGCCTCGCCGATGGCGAAGGCATTGCACTTCTCAGGACTGAAACCGCTGGAACAAACGATTTTCGCATTTGCAAAGCCTGCCTCATCCAATTTCCCCCGTAGGTGCCAAGCGGCGGCGACAGACACGCCGGGGCCGATCAAGTGCCGCAATTCGGTTTCGGTGCGGTAGCCACGAATGGCTTCTGGCACATTATGGTCGAGCACTGCGTAGGAGGCGGCGGGGTCAAGTCCCTCACAGAACCGTCCGCCCGGCGTATCCAACCGGAACGCTAATCGCCCCTCGGACGCCATATCGGTGAACCGTCCACAAACAGCGATGGCATCGCTTATCTCCTTCCCGAAATAATCCACCAGTACGGTGAGGTTCTCGCCAGGATAGGTCTCGTGGAACATTTCCGCAGCCCGCAATGTCGAGCCGGCATAGCCGATAAGGGCATGCGGCATGGTGCCATAACCGGCCTCCTGCCCGAAGTAGTGAGCCGTCGCATCCGTCGCATTGCCGATAAACCCAACGACGGAATCGCCCTTCCGACGCGCACGCTCGGAGCCAACAGCGGCAGCATACGCCATCATTTCCGCCATTTCCGTACCGGCACAATGGCGGGCATCCATGGCCATGAAGGCGACTTTCGGAAGGTCCATACACATCGTATAGGCGTTCCATGCCGCCACACAGGCCGGGCCGATTTTCTGAAGCAATAGAGTCTCCAGGTCAACCAGATGCACAAAAGGGCCCGTTACATACAGCAAGGGTTCGCCTGCACCTACCCAACGGCCCTCGGCGTGCGTCACTTCGATCTTGAAGTCGACACCACGATCACGGCCGACGGCAGTCAGCCAGTCGATTGCGAGTTTAGGCGCAGAGACCACGGGCCGACGCATGAAAACGGCATAGGTGACCGTCACATCACCGAACTTTTCGACCGTCCGTTTCGTACGGTTGAAATATACATCGGCCCAACGGCCGATCTCGTCAGAATTTACCGTCATGCCTCGCTTGCCTCCGCGGCGACGACCTCAGGAAGCCACCACTGCCGCCGGCATGCCATTAGCCGGCATACCGTTCCGCAAGCCTTTAAGCGAATCGGCCACTAGGAACGCCAATTCCAGCGCCTGACTTGCGTTGAGCCGCGGATCACAATGTGTGTGATAGCGCTGCGAGAGCGAATCGTCACTGATTGCCTGAGCGCCACCGAGACACTCGGTCACATCCTGGCCGGTCATCTCGAAATGAACACCGCCCGCGTAGGTCCCTTCGGCCTGATGAACGTCAAAGACACGCCGAACTTCTTCCAATATCTGGTCGAAAGGCCGTGTCTTGTAGCCACTAGCCGATTTAATGGTATTGCCGTGCATGGGATCGCATGACCAGACAACCTTCCGGCCTTCGCGCTCGATGGCGCGGATAAGACCGGGCAGGTACTTCTCGACGTTCTGATGCCCCATCCGCGAAATCAGCGTCATCCGACCCGCCTCATTCGACGGGTTCAGGATGTCCATCAAGCGCAAAAGTTCGTCGGGATCACTTGTCGGTCCGCATTTCACACCGATCGGGTTATTAACACCGCGGAGGAACTCGACGTGAGCACCATCCGGCTGACGCGTCCGGTCACCGATCCAAAGCATGTGTGCCGAGCAATCATACCATTCGTCGGTAAGGCTATCTTCACGAGTGAGGGCCTCTTCGTACCAAAGCAGCAAGGCTTCATGGCTGGTGTAAAACTCGGTCTCGCGCACCTGCGGAACGGCCTCAGCCGTGATGCCGCACGCCTCCATGAATTCAAGCGCCTCTCCGATACGGGTGGCGAGCTCTTGATACTCCGCCCCCTGCGGGCTGCCGTCGACGAAATCGAGCGTCCAACGATGCACCTGATGCAGGTCTGCAAATCCGCCCTGTGCGAAGGCACGCAACAGGTTCAACGTCGCGGATGCCTGGTTGTAGGCCTGAACCATCCGTCCCGGATCCGGCTCACGGGCTTCGGGCAGGAACTCGATATTGTTGATAATATCGCCGCGGTAGCTAGGCAGTTCGACATCGCCCTGTTTCTCGGTCGGCTCCGAACGCGGCTTCGCGAACTGGCCGGCCATGCGACCGACCTTCACCACAGGACATGATGCAGCGAATGTCAGAACGACCGCCATCTGCAGCAACACTTTGAACGTGTCGCGGATGTTGTTGGCGCCAAATTCGGCGAAACTCTCAGCGCAATCTCCACCTTGCAGCAAAAATGCTTTTCTCTCGGTCACTCGTGCAAGGTTCGCTTTGAGCTTCCGAGCCTCACCGGCAAAAACCAGCGGTGGTTGCGCTCTCAATGAATCTTCCGCGGCGTCGAGTTTCGCTTGATCCGGATAGTCCGGAACCTGCAGAATCGGTAAGCCGCGCCAGGAATCCGGCGTCCAATCCTGTGCCATAGTTTTCCCCAATCTTATCGTTTAGGCGACTTGAACAGCACCATTTAACTTACTTTTAAGCCCAAAGTATTTGAATTTCCAGAACGAATATAATTCGTCCCTTGTTCCCACAATCAAGTCGTGCTTGGCTCGCCACCGAGCGAGGGAGGGAATTTCATGTCCGCAGACAAATTGCGCGATTTGATTGAAGCCGCCAAGCGCGTCGTGATTTTTACCGGTGCGGGTATCAGTACCGAGTCCGGTATTCCCGATTTCCGCAGTCCAGGCGGCGTTTGGGATCGTTTCAAACCGGTCTATTTTCAGGACTTTATGGATTCCGAGGAAATGCGCCGCGAGACCTGGCGCCGGAAAATCGAAACAGATAAGACCATGAAGAAGGCGGAGCCGAACCGCGGCCATCGAGCAGTCGAGAAACTGGTACGGGAAGGCAAGGTTTCCTTTGTCATCACGCAGAATATCGACGGCCTGCATCAGGCTTCGGGCGTGCCCGACGAGAAGGTCATCGAACTGCACGGCAATTCGACCTATGCCAGCTGCCTGGATTGCGGCGAACGACATGAGCTGGCTGAAATCCTGGTGCCGTTCGAGCGCGATGAGACGCTCCCGAAGTGCAAGAATTGCGGCAGTCCCTATGTAAAAACAGCGACGATCTCCTTCGGCCAGCAAATGCCGGAGGATGCCATGCGAGCCGCCAAGATCGAGGCTCTCGCTTGCGATCTGATGATCGCCATCGGATCGTCACTCGTCGTCTACCCGGCAGCGGGATTCCCGCTGATGGCGAAGCGAAATGGTGCCAAGTATGCCATCCTGAACCGTGACGAGACCGAGCATGACGGGTATGCTGACTTCGTCGTCAATGACGAAATCGGGAACGTCCTCGGCGATGCGGTCAACGTGAACTGACATCGCACGTCGAAGACGATGCGGTGGCCGCATCGTGGACCGGTTTGGCAGGTAGGCCCATCTCTGCGGCACTCCGACCAACCTCATCATAAAGGACCATCATCATGAAACGCGCATAATAACCGGCATCGTGGCGATTGTGCCGTTCATCGCCGTGCCACCTCTGCCTCGAACCGCCTAAACCTGCGCCGGGGAACACGGTGGACGACATCGAAATCCGCGCGTTGGATGTTGTTGTACTCTATCACAATCTACTGGATCGTCACCATGAGGTTGGCATGGCTCAGATCACGGATAGAATTGTCAAACACCTGATCATGCAGAACCTCGTCGCCAATCCGGACATCTGCCGTCCAGCGGAGGCTGAAGCACTAGAGCATTGTCGCCGGCGCCGGTTCGGGTTCGACCACAAGGGAACGTCGTCCAACAGTGTGAACGGCCCCGTTGCGTAACGCGTATACGACCAACTTTTTGCCCAACACTGCGCCAAGCGCCGGATCCAAAACATTCAGCCCACCGGCGTAGGCACCAAATGCGGGCAAGATCAGACGCCGCCCATCGGTCGCGAAGCAACGGCAGGAAAGCGTGCGCCCCCGTAGGCGAATACGCGCCTTGGGATGAAAATGTCCCGAGATTTCACCGTAACTTATACTCGCAACCGCTTCATGACGAAAGTGAAGCGGCCCCAATTCAAACGACGGCACCACCGCACCGGTCAGCCCGGATGGCAAGTAAGGGTCATGGTTTCCGGTGATCCAGATCCAATCCCGCCCACCTATCAGGGCAGCCAAGGCCGCTCGGTCGCTGGTTTCCATACGCTCGCCCGCCGATACATCGTGAAAGCTGTCACCCAGACAAACCACCGTTTCGGGTTGATGACGCTCCAGTACCGACTGTAACGCCTGCAGATTGGCGCGGCTGTCGTACGGCGGGAGAAATGTTCCCATCGCACCGTATGCCGACCCTTTTTCGAAATGCAGATCAGCGACTGCTAGGAGACGCCGCTCCGGCCAGACTAAGGCTCCGCCGGCGTCGGCGAGTAGCCGTTCCCCGCAGAATGCGAACGATGCGGTTATGCTCACGTCGTCGCCTCCGCGATCAGCGCCTCGGCCGCCTCGCCTAATAGTTGGACGTCCGCCGAACCGTCGACCCGTTCCTTGCCGATTTCCAGCAAGACCGGCACAGCAAGGGGTGACACCCGATCAAGACGGCGATGCCGGAGGTTACCCTTGGCGCGCTTCAGCATATCACCCAAGCGACGAATATCCGTGAGGCCGCGCGCTGCATCCCGCCGGGTTGCCCGCAACAAGATGTGATTGGGTTGGTGCTGACGCAGGGTATCATAGATCAGGTCGGAGCTGAAGGTGACCTGGCGTCCGGTCTTTCGCTTCCCAGGATAGTTCCGCTCAATCAGCCCGGCGATGACCGCGACATTCCGAAATGTGCGCTTCAACATCGACGATTCATCCATCCACGCTTCGAGGTCGTCACCTAGCATATCCTCATCAAACAGGACATCTGGATCATCGACCGCATTCAAACTCCAAACGGCGATCACATAGTCGGTGGCGACGAAACCCATCGGTGCATATCCCATGCGCTCCATACGCCGGGTCAACAACATGCCGAGCGTCTGATGTACGTTGCGTCCCTCGAAACAATAAGCGACGAGAAATTCCCGTCCACCACGGCGAAAAGTCTCAACCAATAGCTCATCCGCTCCCGGTAAATCGGAGCGATGATACTGGAGCCGCAGCCACTCCTGCACTTGGTCCGGTAACGCGCGCCAACGCTGCGGTTCGGCCAGAATCGCCCGGACGCGATCTGCGAGATGTGTCGTCAGTGGCAGGCGGCCGCCGACGTAAGCGGGCACTTTCGGTTCTGATGCTGATGCCGGGCTGGCGATGAGGGTCTGCTCGCGAATCCCTTCGAAACACAGCATTCGGCCCGCGAAAATAAAAGAATCGCCGGGCTCAAGACCCATGGCGAAATACTCCTCCACTTCCCCGAGGACGCGCCCCCGTCGGATGCGCACTTTCAAGGTTTCCGCTTCTACAATAGTACCGATATTCATGCGCAGGCGTTGTGCCACCCCCCGCGAACGGGTGCGATAGGTTCCGTCTTTCTGTCGGTGCAAGCGACGCCAGCGCTCATAAGTGCGAAGCGCGTAGCCGCCATGATCGACAAAGGCGAGCACGTCGTCGAAATCGGCACGCGTGAGACCGACGTAAGGCGCGGCGGCCGTCACTTCCGCGAATAAGACATCTGGATTGAACGGGCCGGAGCACGCGACGATCATGATGTGTTGCGCGAGCACATCGAGCCCACCTTCGCCCGGAAGCTCGCCATCGAGCGAGTGATCCGCCACAGCTTCCAGTGCGGCACGGCACTCAAGAACTTCGAACCGATTCCCCGGAACCAGGATCGCGCGGCTTGGCGTATCGAGGCGGTGCCCCGAGCGCCCCATACGCTGGATCAGACGGCTGACCCCTTTCGGCGCTCCCATCTGAACCACGAGATCAACCTCCGCCCAATCGATTCCAAGGTCCAGCG
>CAXGSZ010000113.1:0-7067 GCA_964012455.1 uncultured Alphaproteobacteria bacterium | reverse complement strand
GGGTAACGCCCGGCGGGGGCAACCCCAGGGAAAGTGCCACAGAAAGCAAACCGCCGGCGCGCTTAGGTTTCGGCCTAGGTCCGCGGGTAAGGGTGAAAGGGTGCGGTAAGAGCGCACCGCGCCTCCGGCGACGGGGGTGGCAGGGTAAACCCCACCGGGAGCAAGACCGAATAGGAGGGGCCGGCGGTTTCGGGCCGTGGGTGGGTTTCCGCACTGCCCTTCGGGTAGGTCGCGCGAGGCGTCCGGCAACGGGCGTCCCAGACGAATGGCCATCCATCGCCCCTCGGGGCGGGGACAGAACCCGGCTTACAGGCCATCCGACGCATTCATTGGTGGATATGCGCAGTAACGGATTGGTCAAGTACTGTTTTTCGATGTCCGCCCACAGAATCCCAAATAAAAAAAGATATTATATCCCACCAGAACAAAAACAGAACAAATGAACGTATTACTGCGCTTAAGAACTCGTTTAGCCACTACATCTGGTGTTTCAAAGTGAATACAGCACGATTCTTTGATTACTTCAGCAGATCATGTATTTCTATTATTTAATCCATTCAATTATTATTTGTTTGCATTGACTTTCCATTTAGACCCATGATATCCCATTCTAACCCAGAATTGTCCAATACGGAAAACCGTCTGGACCCTTCCGGGGAGGAAATAAAACGGGGAAACGTGGGAATACGCCGATGGCGTTATTCGCTGGCACATACGAGAACCGCATCGACCGGAAGGGGCGTGTTTCCTTGCCGGCCGATTTCCGTGCCGAATTGCCGGCGGAAGGAGCGCGAGTCGTCTATGTTTATCCCTCGCCGCGCGGCGGTGCCCTGGAAGCTTGTGACCGCGCCTTCATGCAGCGCATGGCCGAAAGCCTGGAACAATTCGACATGTTCTCTGACGAGGAGGACGAACTCGCGTCGATTATCGTCTCGGAGGCGCGCCGCGTGTCCATCGATGGTGAAGGCCGGATCGTACTGCCCCCCGAGTTGATTAGCTTCGCCGGGATCGACGAGAGGGTCACCTTTGTCGGCCGCGGCACCCGCTTTCAGATTTGGGATCCCAACACGTTCGCTAAGAAAGCCGCCGAAGCACGCGAACGCGCCAAGGGTCGTACGATGCGCCTGTTGCCGCCGGAGGGACGCGAATGACCCCTGAGGCACAACCACGCGACCACCACGTCCCCGTCATGCTCGACGAGGTCCTGACTGCGCTCAAACCTCGTGACGGTGGCGCCTATGTTGATGGGACCTTCGGTGCGGGTGGATATTCGCGCGCGGTCTTGGACGCTGCCGATGCCACGGTCTGGGCAATTGATCGTGATCCCGATGCGGTCCGGCGGGGCGAATTGCTCCGCGAGGAGTATGGCGACCGTCTCACTTTGCTGCGTGGTCGCTTCAGCGACATGTCCCGGCTCCTCCAGGCAGCGGGTGTTGAAGCGGTCGACGGTGTGGTGCTCGATCTGGGTGTCTCATCGCCGCAATTGGATGATGCCGGGCGCGGCTTCTCGTTCCGTTTCGACGGACCACTCGATATGCGCATGGAAAAAGCGGGGCCGAGTGCAGCTGATATTGTGAATTCACTGGATGAAGCGGAACTGGCTCGGTTGCTCCGTGAGCTTGGTGAAGAGAAGCGCGCTCGCCGTGTCGCACGCGCTATCGTCGAGGCGCGCGCCACCAGGCCGATTACCCGCACATCGGAGCTTGCCGATATCGTACGACGCGCGGTGCCACAAAGACGTTCGCGTATTGATCCCGCGACCCGCACATTCATGGCGCTCCGCCTGCACGTAAACGGAGAGCTGGATGAGCTCAATGCCGTTTTGTATGCGGCTGAAGAGTTGCTGGCGCCTGGCGGACACTTGGTCGTTGTCTCCTTCCATTCGCTGGAGGACCGACGGGTGAAGAATTTCCTGCAGGCGCGCGGCGGCGCGTCGCCTGCGGGGTCGCGTCACATGCCGCCGGTTGTCGTGCGCCACGCGCCGAGCTTCCGGCTCATTAGCCGCGGCGCAGTAAAGGCGAGCACCAATGAGACCGCGCGCAACCCGCGAGCACGCTCTGCCCGTCTTCGCGCCGCCGAACGCACGGCAGCAGATGCTTGGCCGCATGGCGGGGAGCGCGTCGCGTGATTAGGGTCGCCTTCATCGCCGTCTGGGTCTCACTCGCCGCCGGAGCGGTTGCCGCGATGTTTCACATCACCTTTGAGGTTGAGCAGCTCGAGGCACGTCTGCATGACCTCAATCGCGCGATTGTGCATGAGCAGGAAACGACGCACGTGCTGCAGGCAGAATGGAGTTATCTCAATCGCCCGCAGCGGCTTGAATCCCTCTCCCGAGAGTTGCTCCCGAGCCACGCACCGGTCGAGTCTGGTCAATTCGTAACGTTCGCACGTCTGCCGAAACGCGACGCCAACCCGAGTCCCGCTGTCGACGCGCCGCTTGCGTCGCAGGCACGCTTCTTCCCCGACGCTCGGCGCGACGGAGAAGGGAGGTCACAATGATCGAACGAATGAAACGCGCCCGGCGTCTCGCGCAGCCGGCGCCCGCAGCACAGCGCGGTGCGCGTCGCCGTCCGCCCAACCCGTGTCCGGCCGATGGGAATATCGGCCCTGCGCGCGAGGCTATTGAGACAGGTCGCAAGCGGCTCACTATTGCCGCGGCCATCCTGTCGCTGGCGTTCGCCGTAGTGGGATTACGTCTGGTCGACATCACGCTGATGCAAGCCGCTGTCGAGCCCCGTGCCGCCCGCGCGCCGCAGGCGGAGACCCTGCAGTTCGCCCGAGCCGATATTGTTGACAGGAACGGTGTACTGCTCGCAACCAGCCTGCCGGCCTTCTCGCTCTACGCCAATCCGCGTCAGGTGATTGAGCCGGCTTTGGTAGCGAGACGTCTTGCTGAGGTGCTGCCGAGCTTAAGCCAGGAGAAACTAGCGGCGAAACTGGCGTCAAAGCGCGCCTTCGTATGGATCAAGCGAGACCTGAGTCCGCGGCAACATCACGCCGTCATCTCCCTCGGCTTGCCGGGCATCGATTTCCGGCGCGAGGAAAGCCGGGTCTATCCGCAGGGCCGATTGATGTCGCACGTCCTGGGATTAGTCGATGTCGATGAGAAAGGTATTGCTGGAATCGAGCAGCGCTTCGATGATGACCTACGCCGCCGCGCCGAACCGTTGCGGTTGTCGATCGATATGCGCATGCAGCACGCGCTGTGCGGCGAATTGGCGGCAGCGCAGGACGAGTTCACTGCTGTCGGTGCCGCGGGCCTCGTGCTAGACGCGCGCACGGGTGAAGTCATGGCAATGTGCTCTCTGCCTGATTTCGATCCGAAAGCGCCCATGGCAACGGCAAGCGTATCGCGATTCAACCGTGTTGCGCTCGGCGTTTACGAACTGGGTTCCGCTTTCAAGATCTTCACAACGGCGATGGCCCTCAACGGTGGCATTGCGCGTCTTGAGGATCGCTACGACGCAACCAAGCCGCTCAAGGTGTCGCGTTTCATGATCCGCGATCACAATGCCAAAAAACGCTGGCTGTCGGTCTCGGAGATCTTCAAGTACTCCTCGAACATTGGTTCCGCACGGCTTGCGATGGAGGTCGGCGGCAAGACACAGCGCGCTTTCCTCGACAGCATCGGCTTGTTGCAACCTTCGGCAATCGAACTGCCTGAAGTCGGCGCGCCTCTTGTGCCGGATGTATGGCGGCCGATCAACACAATGACTATCGGTTTCGGACACGGCATTGCCGTAAGCCCGTTGCAGATGGCGGCAGGCGTGGCATCGATGGTCAACGGTGGCGTTTACCGTCAGCCGACGCTGATCAAACGCAACGAGGTGCTGCCGGGCCGCCGGGTGATCTCCGAACGGACGTCGAAGAAACTGCGCAAGCTTCTGCGGCTTGTGGTCGAGGATGGCACCGGCGGGCGCGCCGATGTGCCGGGTTACTTCGTTGGCGGTAAGACAGGCACGGCGGAGAAGAGCGGACCCGGTGGGTATCGTCGACGGGCGCTGATTTCGTCGTTCATCGGGGCCTTCCCGGTAGACGATCCCCGATACGTGGTTTTCACCATGCTCGATGAGCCGAAGGGTACGGAGAAGACGCATGGATTTGCCACCGGTGGCTGGGTAGCGGCGCCGGTCGTTGGCAAGGTTGTGCGCCGTATCGGTCCACTCGCAGGCATCCGCCCATACGAGGATGAATTACCATCGTTTCGTCGTGATTTGGTCATAAACTGGGCACCCGGAAAACCCACACTTGCGTCTTACTGAACTATTAAATGGAGCTGAATTGACCCACGCCACCGTGCTGGACGACGTAACGATTACAGGATTGACCGCGGACAGCCGAACGGTCAAGCCGGGTTACCTTTTTGCCGCGATACCAGGGACGCGGCTCGACGGACGCGACTTCATAGATGCGGCGGTACGTGCAGGAGCGTCCGCTGTTTTGGCGCCACCGGATGTGACGGAGGAGCGCGTAAGCCCTGGTATATCGCTTATCACGGCGGACAATCCGCGCCGCAGCCTCGCCCGTATGGCAGCCGCGTTTTACGAAGAAAAGCCGGAAAATATCGTTGCTGTAACCGGCACAAACGGAAAAACCTCAGTAGCCACCTTTACCCGTCAGATTTGGAATAAAATTGGTCGCAAGGCTGCGAGCCTTGGGACGCTCGGCCTCGTCGGTCCGGGGCTTGAAAGTGGGAGTGGTTTGACCACACCCGATTCAGTCGCACTGCACCGGACGCTGCATGAACTCGCGGGACAGGGTGTTCAGGACGTGGCACTGGAAGCGTCGAGCCATGGTCTCGACCAGTTTCGTCTTGACGGCGTTCCGGTCCGGGCCGCGGCCTTCACGAACCTGACCCGCGATCATCTCGACTATCACCGCTCGATGGCTGAGTATCGCCGCGCCAAGTTGCGGCTCTTCCGCGAACTCTTGGTACCCGGAGGCGGGATGGTCGTAAATGCCGAGACCTCCGAATACCCGGCGCTGTTGGAACTCGCCCGCGAGCGTGACCTCGAACTCTACGCCTATGGTCTTGCCAAAGGAGACATAAAGTGCCGAACGATGGAGGCGACGGAATACGGTTGGTCGCTGTCGCTCGATGTGCTCGGCACGTCGCACGACATCGCCTTTCCGTTGATGGGCTCGTTTCAGGTCTCCAACGCGCTCGCCGCGCTCGGATTGGTCATCGCTTGTGGCGGCGAGTACGCGAAGGCCGTCGCGGCGCTTGAGGCTTTGGATGGCGTGCCGGGACGCATGGAGACGGCGGCGCGCCTGCCATCCGGCGCGCGTATTATCGTTGACTACGCCCATACGCCGGACGCCCTTGAAGCGGTGCTTGATGCCGTCCGTCCCCATGCGGCACGCCGTTTGACGGTTGTGTTCGGCTGCGGTGGCGATCGCGACCGCGGGAAACGTCCGGAAATGGGTGCTATCGCGGCGCGTCTCGCCGACGGCGTTGTGGTCACCGATGACAATCCGCGCCAAGAAGATCCGGGCGCCATCCGCAAGGAAATTTCTGTGGCCTGCTCAGGCTGCGTCGAGGTGGCGGGGCGCTACGACGCGATTCGCGTCGCTGTCTCAGAATTGGCGGAAGGCGACGTTTTGGTAGTTGCCGGGAAAGGTCATGAGACCGGCCAGATCATCGGAGACGAAACAATTCCGTTTTCGGACGTCGATGTGGTGCGCGAATGCGCGCGGGAGATCGCCCGATGAGCATCTGCCGCGAAATTCCGGCGAAAGGTTGCCATGCTGTTTAACCTCCTTGTACCGCTTGCCGACGAATATCTTGTCTTCAACCTGTTCCGCTATCTCACCTTCCGTACCGGCGGCGCGATCATGACAGCATTGCTCGTCAGCTTCATTTTCGGACCGGCGGTCATCAATTGGTTGAAGAACGCACAGAACGGCAACACGCCCGTGCGCGAGGACGTTCCCGAAGGACATCTCAAAAAGGTCGGTACGCCAACCATGGGCGGTTTTCTGATCTTGCTGGCGATTTCAATCAGCACTTTACTTTGGGCGGACCTCCGGAATGGATATGTGTGGATCGTGCTGATGGTCACGATCGGATTCGGCGTGGTCGGATTTGCCGACGACTACCTAAAACTCATGGACCATAAATCGCGTGGTCTGCCAGGACGTCTGAAGCTTCTCTTCGAAATAATGATTGCCGCTGCGGCCGCATACTGGGTGATGATGATTACGCCGGAACAGTTGACCAGCGGTCTCGCGATCCCGTTCTTCAAGAACGTGCTGATAAATCTCGGATGGTTCTTTATACCTTTTGCGGTTTTTGTCGTTGTGGGTGCGTCGAACGCGGTCAACCTGACCGACGGTCTTGATGGCCTTGCAATTGTACCGGTAATGATTGCGGCCGCCTGTTTTGGTTTCATCGCCTATCTAGTCGGCAACACGGTCTACTCCGGCTATCTCCAGCTCAATTATGTTCAGGGCGCCGGCGAATTGGCCGTGTTCTGCGGCGCGCTGGTCGGCGCCAGTCTCGGATTCCTCTGGTACAACGCGCCGCCAGCAATGGTGTTCATGGGCGATACGGGATCGCTCTCCGTCGGCGGCGCGCTCGGTGCCATCAGTGTCGTCACCAAGCACGAGTTCGTCCTTGCGATCATCGGCGGATTATTCGTGCTCGAAACGGTTTCCGTTATCGTCCAAGTGATCTCTTTCAAACTGACAGGCAAACGTGTTTTCGCAATGGCCCCGCTTCATCATCACTTCGAAAAGAAGGGTTGGGCCGAGTCGACGATCGTGATCCGGTTCTGGGTGATTGCGTCCATTCTTGCGTTAGTCGGCATGTCGACCCTCAAGCTGAGGTGATGCGATGATTGATCTCAGCATCTTTGAGGGGAAGCGCATTTCAGTTATGGGATTGGGACTATCCGGCCTAGTTGCGGGTGAAGCGCTTTGTGCCGGCGGTGCGGATGTCCTTGCATGGGATGACGACCCGGCGCGGCGTGATGCGGCATCGGCGCGTGGTGTTCCCGTGTTTGATCTCGATGGTGCTGATTGGTCAGAGATTGAAGCGCTGGTTCTGAGCCCCGGTATCCCGCACA
>CAXGSZ010000112.1:0-7069 GCA_964012455.1 uncultured Alphaproteobacteria bacterium | reverse complement strand
TCACCAAGATCGAACCGCTTCCGCTGCACAAATTCCTGCGGCTGACGTCACGCCCCTTCACCCTGACGCTCTACCGCTACCGCGACTGGCGCGAGATCCACACCCAGCTGTAATTCCGGGATGCGAAGCGAACCCGGAATGAAGAGATTTTAGCGTCAATAGTCGCCCGCTTCGTTCCAATAGAGCTCGCGGCGCTTCTCGCCGCTGTCACAGGCAGGGGCGACGCGTTCCGTAGACGCTCGCCGGAGACGTGGCCGCTCCAAAACATCGCGTGGGTCCGGGGTCTTATTAGCAATCTCCAGAATCAATTTCTTGCGGATCGCGCGGGCGAAATCGGCATGGGTGTCGGCGACGACAATGAATGCGCCGGGGCCGCCGATTACGCAGATGATGTAATAGAGATCAAGATCTTTATAGCGAGGATATTCATAGGGGCTCGGACGGTCGTTGATGATCGCCAGTCCGTTAACGGTAACCCCCTGTGCTGACGCACGATCGCGCGCCGTTGGCATTTTCTCGCCGTCGTTGTTCGGTCCGTCTCCAGATAGGTCGATAACCTGTCGCACGCCCGAATAACCGTTCTTCTCGAACAACTGCAGCGCGTAGTTGATCGCTCCGCTGATCGACGTCCACGCGCTGGCGAAGATCGGCGCCTCGATCAGTTTTTGGGCGAAGACACTAGCTCCCCGGGGGTCCTCAATCAGATGCCAGTCGACCAGGACGTCCTGGTAGAGACCCGCCCACTCCATATAAATCACTGCAAACCGGCGTAGCATGCCGTTCTGAATCGCTCTCATCACATCCGGATGCAGGATCGCATTGACGTGACCTTCGCGCTGCAGTCGGGCTTCCTCTTCGTCGATACTGCCAGAAATGTCGACCGCCAGCACGAGTTCAAGGTCGACCTCGACCTCCTTAGCCGGCGCGGGCATCGCGACCAGCCATATTGCGGCAACAATAACGAAAATCGTCCCATTCGAATCTCCCCAACAAATTAGACGCGAGCTCCCTTTATCTGTCACACCCGTGGTGCATCATGATATCGTGTGGCTAACAAAGGGAGAGTGCCATGAAGAAACAACGCATCATCAGCCCAAACGTCAACGAGCCACCCGAAGAAACCTGGTCGAATTGCCTGGTTATTGGCGACCATATCCATATAGCAGGATTGACCGCGGGCGGTATGTCCAACGATATGGGTTCCGTCGGAGAGTACGAGCAGGCGAGGGAAATCTTCACGCGAACCAAGCACCTGATAGAAGAGGCCGGGGCCCAAATGGACGATATCGTCCGTGTGCAGATTTACGTGACCGATATTCGTGTTCGCGAAGAGGTGTGGAAGGCCCGCCGCGAGTTCTTTACGGGTAATTTCCCATGCTCAACCTTAGTCGAGGTGTCTCAATTGGCGGCACCGGGCCTCAAGGTAGAAATCGACTCCGTCGCCATCCGGGGCGCCGGCGGCTAAAGACACTCTTCAATTGAGCGTGAGCGTACTGTCGGCTGGGACTCACCCGCCTACAGCTGTCTCAACGTCTATCGGGAGTAAGGCTATTGGAAAATTGATACCTTCTAGTGGTCAGGTTTTCCTGTTTCGATGTCGTGACGATCGCGGCACTGTTTGCCGGATATATGGAAGGCTGGATGGATGGCATGCTTGCCGGGCCCGCCCTGCTTATAACTCTCAGCGTCTTCCTGTTCGATCTGATCATTTGCGGCGCAAAAAATTTGGCGCACCGGTCAGGAACTGAACGACTTCAAGACGGGCATGCCACCGCCGGAAACACGTGCCGAGAAGTATTTCAAGGAACTCGAACTGCACGATGGAGAAAGCCGATCAATCAAAATACCCGGCGTTTCGCCTCGAAGGCGACATGCAACCACCCTACTACTCGTTGCCATGGAGCACGAAACTCGCGGAGACCTTATAGGGTACATTGGAGGAGACGGTCCGGCAGCATGGCGACGTCGTAATGCGCCACTTCTTCTCGCGGCAGGCACTCGACGATTACGGCGATCTCCACGTCTAAATCGTGCCCGCCGCCGGTACCAACCCAGAAACCGCCATGTTTTTCGCCACCGCGCGTCTTCAATTGGCGCGAGAAGGCGATATAATTCTGCCGCCTTGACGCAACCGCTCGCATGTGACCGGAATCTCCAAGCTCAGAGGACAAGATGAGAATGAGTACCGAACCTCAAAATGACGCCGATGCGATGCTGCTGCGCGAAGATACAGGTGGAATCACGACCCTGACGTTGAATCGCCCCGACGCCCGCAATGCACTGTCCCGTGCGATGATCGCCGCCATCCAAGAGGAACTGGATACAATTTCCGGCGATCCATCCGTCCGCACTATCGTCTTTGCAGCGAACGGTACGGCCTTTTGTGCCGGACATGACATGCGTGAACTGGTCACCAACAAGTCACCTGAATTCTACGACGAGCTGTTTCACGCCTGCGGGCGGATGATGACTTCGATAATGAATTTGCCGCAACCTGTTATCGCGCGCGTTCAAGGCGTTGCGACCGCAGCCGGCTGTCAGCTGGTTGCCACCTGCGACCTCGCGGTCGCGGCGGAAAGCGCCCAATTCGCGACACCAGGGGTTCATATTGGCCTGTTTTGTTCGACACCGATGGTGGCACTTAGCCGCAACGTTAGCCGCAAGCAGGCCATGGAAATGCTGATCCTCGGCGATGCGCTTCCGGCCCAGCGTGCCGCCGATTGCGGCCTCATCAACAAGGTGGTGCCCGCGGAGGAACTGGATGACGCGATCGGCGACATGACCGCAAAAATTCTCGATAAATCGGGCTATACGATCAAAGTTGGCAAAGAGGCGTTCTACCGCCAGCTCGAATACGGCGTGGAAGAAGCCTATGCTTATACCGCGAAAGTCATGGCGGAAAACATGATGTCGCACGATGCCCAGGAAGGGGTCGGTGCTTTTGTCGAAAAAAGAAAACCCGTTTGGCGGGGCGAATAGGGGAAATAGCCAGTGAATCACGACGACTACAACGACAAATACATCATCGATGTCCTAAAGGACGCCAAGACCGTCGCGATGGTGGGAGCCAGTGCTAATTGGAATCGCCCCAGCTTCTTTGCCATGAAATACATGCAGCAAAAGGGTTTCCGAATAATCCCCGTTAATCCAGGTGTCGCGGGGCAGGCAATTCTCGGTGAGACAGTCATGGCGAATCTCGACGAGATCGACGAGCCGATCGATATGGTCGATATTTTCCGGAATTCAGAAGCTGCGGGCTCCATCACCGACGACGCCATTAAAGTGGGTACGAAGATCGTCTGGATGCAACTCGGCGTCCGGAACGACGATGCCGCCAAGCGGGCTGAAGACGCCGGGCTTCGCGTAGTCATGAACCGCTGCCCCAAGATCGAATATGCCCGCCTCTACGGCGAACTGAGCTGGCATGGCATCAACTCGCACGTCATTACCAGCAAACGCAGAAGACTGGCCTGAGGAGCCGAATGATGAGCAATCGTAAGCCGGGCCTCGAAACCCTTTCCGTCCATGCCGGCACGCCGCCCGATCCGACAACGGGCGCGCGGCAGATGCCGATATACCAAACTTCGTCTTTCGTTTTTGACGATGCAGATCATGCGGCGTCGCTGTTCAATCTTCAACTTCCGGGTTTCATTTATTCCCGGCTGACAAACCCGACCGTCTCCGCGCTCGAGGAACGGATAGCGGCCCTTGAGGACGGAATTGGCGCCACCGCGACCGCTTCGGGTCATGCAGCGCAAATTCTAGCGCTGTTCCCGCTGATGCACCCTGGCGACGAGATCATCGCCGCTAACAAGCTGTACGGCGGTTCGATCAATCAGATGGGCATCAGCTACAAAAAATTTGGCTGGAACGCCTCCTTCGTCGACCCGGAAGATCCAGAGAACTTCTGCCGCGCGATTACGGATAAGACGAAGGCCATCTTTATCGAAAGCCTCGCCAATCCGGGCGGTGTGGTTGTCGATATCGAGGCGGTTGCGGCAATCGCACATGACGTGGGCATTCCCCTGATTGTCGACAACACAATGGCGACGCCTTATCTCTGCAAACCGTTCGAGCATGGCGCAGACATCATTGTGCACTCGACGACGAAGTTCCTCTCCGGCAACGGCAGTTCGATTGGTGGTTGTGTCGTCGATTCCGGCAAATTCAATTTCGCGGGACGCGACAAATTCCCCAGCCTGTCGCAGCCGGCACCGGAGTACCACGGCCTTACATTTTCCGAGACCTTCGGTGATCTCGCCTATACCATGCACAGCCATGCGGTCGGTCTACGCGATCTCGGTGCCTGCCAGTCTCCGATCAACGCCTGGATCACTCTTCTGGGCATCGAGACCTTGGCACTCCGCATGGAACGTCATTGCGAGAACGCGGCCAAGGTCGCGAACTATCTTGAGACGCATGCGGCGATTGATTGGGTGTCGTATGCGGGTCTAGAATCCAGCAAGTACTTCGACCTCCGCAAGCGCTACATGCCGCGCGGTGCGGGCGGCGTCTTCACCTTCGGGCTGAAAGGCGGCTATGACGCTGGTGTCACGCTTGTCGACCGTTGCGAGTTGCTGAGCCATCTCGCAAATATTGGCGATACACGGTCACTGATCCTGCACCCAGCTTCAACAACGCATAGACAGCTCACAGAAGAACAGCTGAAAGCAGCGGGTGCGGGCCCTGAAGTCATCCGCATCTCTATCGGTATCGAGACAGTGGAAGATATTATTGCCGACCTTGATCAAGCCCTCGCCAGTCTGGAACAAGCAACGGTGGCGGAATAACAATCAAGAGCCAGCTGCTGTGTCGGCCCATCTTAACCCGGAATAGTTCCGCAATTAGTCCAAAAAATGCGCTCTAATTCATCCAGGTCCCGGTAGACTTCGAGCTCGCCGGCGGGAAAGCAGCCGGTCAAGCGTTCATCAAGGCCTTAGAAATAATTTATCACGTCGCCAATATCGGGGGCGCGCGCAGTGCGGCCGTTCATCCAGAATCGACCACACATTCCCAATTGACACCGAAAGAAGGGCGCTTACTAATTGACGACGCGTGCGCCTTTTTTGTAGCGCTCGGACAATTCAATATATTCCTCATGCGCAGTGTCTAGCCATTCCTTGGCGCTGCCGTCGAGCTCTTTCATGACCTTTGCAGGAACACCGGCGGCGACGGAGTTAGGTGGAATTTCAAATCCCTCTCGAACGACCGCGCCCGCACCAATCATGCACCGCTCCCCAACAACAGAATGGTGTAGCAACGTCGCCAGCATACCGATGACACATCCGTCGCCAATATTCGTGTCATGCAGGATACAACCGTGTCCCAGGGTTACCCGGTCACCTATGATCGTTCCGTGCTCCGTGTCCGCATGAATTACGACATTGTCTTGCACGTTGGTTTCCTTGCCAATGCGGATAATGCCGGAATCACCGCGTAAGACCGCGCCATACCAAACACTGGCGCCCTCCTCGAGAACAACATCGCCAATAATCATCGCGGTCGACGCGACGAAAACAGAGTCATGAATTTGCGGCGTCCTACCCTCGAATTCGACGATGTTCGCCATCGGCACCTCACTGAACAGCCGTCGATTGGATATCGGAATCGCGCCAAACTGGCCAGTACGACTATTCGGCCGGTGCGGCACCCGGCTGCGCCCGCTTATCCTGTGGCAGGAAGATAAGCAAGAGCGCGACGACAAACGTCGTCGCGGCGAGACCCCCGAACAGCATATCAAGCGCACTCGTCGTTTCTTCGATGAACGCCACCAATGCGACCGAGAGAGGGGCTGCGCTAAATGTAATGACGAACTTTATCCCGAAGATCAGGCTTCTGTGGCGTGAGGGAGCGTAGCGATAGATCAACATGTTTTCCGCAGGAAGCATCGTAATATTGACCGCGACGGCCAACATCGCCGCACCCACAAGGCCGAGGCCAGTCGTGATTGCGATCGCCGCCAACATCACAATCTGCAGGAACCAGCAGAGCACATAGATGTACTTTAGCGAATATCGGTCCGCCAACATGCCGCCGACATACTGCATAACTATGCTGGACGAATAGACGATCGACACGATGGCGCCGAGACTGGTGGCGCTACCCGTGTCCAATGTGAACCCGCCGAGCAAATTCAGACTCCAGTCCGCTAGTTCAATATCAAAATGCTTAGGCAGGGCGGTCTGCGTCGACTGATAAATCACACCTCCCACGGCAAGCGATATCAGCAACAGAACGGATACCCTAATAAAGTCGCGCCGAGCGCTCTCCTGTCCGTCGGACTCCTCTGCCGAATCACCATCGACAATCCGCTCTCGTGCGACGTACAGCCACATCCAAAGACCAGTCGCCACACAGACAACGCCCGGGATCGTGAACGCCATACGCCAGCCATAAACGTCAATCAAAATACCAGCGATTACGGCGGCCCCGGCATTGCCAAGACTACCAAATATGCCGTTCACCGCCAAAATCTTGCCGGTATTGGTAGTTGTGCTGCGAATTAGCCAAGGGATACCAACAGGATGATATATTGCGCCGAAAATTCCGATACCCGAGAGTGCTACCAACAGCGCCAATTTTGACGAAATTAGTCCGCATACGATGGATGATATGCCCATACCGATGAAGAAAATCACCATCGTTCCGCGCACACTCCATTTGTCGGCAAGCCTACCAGCAGGAATTGCCAACAAACCCAACAGCGCAGAAGCGATGGTCCAAAGTTGGAGCAATTCGCTGTAGGGCTCGTTCCATTCTACCACCAGCGTCAGAACGATGACGAAATAGAACGCGGTCATCATGTGGACATAAAAATGCCCAACACACGAAAAGACCATCGCGAGGCGCGCAGAAGAGGTCATCTAGGCTACATCCCTCTTTATTGGATGCCGCAGGCAGACGATCCAGATTACCGCAGACGCAATCACGCTTCCACCCACCATGTTGCCGAGGGTGACCGGCTGAAGATTAGCGATGAAGCGCGCAATACCGACGTTCTCCGTACCTGCATGAATGGCGACCGAATGCTCGAACTCAAGCGCTACAAATGCCGTGACGGGCAAAACAA
>CAXGSZ010000111.1:0-7109 GCA_964012455.1 uncultured Alphaproteobacteria bacterium | reverse complement strand
GCTCAGTGATCGCGATCTTCTGGAAATTGTCGCGCTTGGCATTGAAAGCGGCGTCATGGAACCGATGACATCAATCGCGCGCCGCAAGACGTTGCCCGAAGAAGTCGTTGACGCAATTATCGAAAGCGGCGACGAGAATGCCATTCCCACGCTGCTTAAAAACAAAACCGCAGAGATAAGCGACAAGACGATTGACCTAATTGCAGTCGAAGCTGAAGGTCATGAGGAATGGCATGCGCCTTTGGTAGACCGCGGTAGTCTTCCGGTTCGCACCGTGAAACGCATTGCGAGTTTCGTGAGTGCAGCATTGTTTGAACGCCTTATCGCGAATAACGATATTGGGGAGGAGGACGTCGAAGACATGCGCATGGAGGTCCGCAAGCGTATCGAATCCGACGAACTCCTCGAAATGGAAGATGACAAAGCGCGATCCAAGGCGATGGAGCGTGCGGATAAACTCTACAAGGAGGGGTCACTGAACGAGAGGGTCATCTCCAATGCAGTCGATGTCGCTGACAACCATTTCATCTATTGCGCAATCTCATATATGGCCGATCTCCCTTCGGAAATGGTCGCCAAGATGCTCAGTTCGGGAAGCGGCAAGGCCGTGACCTCACTTTGCTGGAAATCCGGGATGAGCATGCGGATGGCTGTATCTCTACAGCGCAAGGTCGCCCATGTTCGGCCGAATTCGATGCTGCACCCGCGCAGCGGCAACCATTTCCCTCTAACGGAAGACGAAATGGAATGGCAAATTGAGTTCTACGGCAGCTGATTGCACTGGCGTGGCGGAGGATACTTAACCCGAAAATTCGCTTCTCGCGTCCTATTTTATTGTCCGGCACTGATTCCAAGAAAGTCGCAACTTCGCCTCTTCAATTTCCACTCCCATCGCACCCAATGCATCGGCACTGTCGATAAATTTGTCCACGTCATGGTGAGGCCCGGCTATCGGCAAGGTGCCAGAAAGCCATCCGGCCGTCCCACTGAGGGGACGTTTGCCGGCGGCGACGACAAATCGCGGGAGCAACCGTGAGCCCGATGGCGCCGGCTGGATTTCACCTATATATACCTCTGATTCGAAGCGATTGTTGATAACGGGGGTTAACTTGAGCGAGGAAAACGGAAAGCCATTGCCGCTCGACGGCATACGTGTGATTGAGTTTTGCCAAACCATCATGGGACCTTCTTGTGGTCTAGTATTAGCGGATCTTGGCGCGGACCTTATCAAGGTCGAACCTGCTCCTGGTGGCGATAAGACGCGAAAACTTTCCGGATTTGGCGCCGGATTTTACGCTGCATTCAACAGAAACAAGCGCGGCGTCGCCATCAACGTAAAGAGCCATGCTGGCCGCGAAGTCGCCCAGAAACTCATCGAGAGCGCCGATGTTGTTATCGAGAACTATGCACCCGGCACGATGGACCGTCTCGGCATTGGCTATGAAGAAATGTCCAAAAGAAACCCAGGATTAATCTTCTGCTCGCTCAAGGGGTTTCTTTCCGGACCGTACGAAAACCGACTTGCCCTCGACGAAGTAGTTCAATTCATGGGTGGCCTCGCTTACATGACGGGGCCCGTTGGCCAGCCGCTAAGGGCCGGCTCGTCCGTCATCGATATTATGGGCGGCACCTACGGCGTGATTGGCGTCCTCTGTGCGCTTCGTGATCGAGACCGAACAGGTAAAGGGCAAATGGTAAAAGGTGCGCTTTATGAATCTGTATCTTTGCTGATGATGCAGCACATGGCGGGCGGAGCGCTGCTTGAAAAACCGGTGCCACCCATGACCTCACGACAACGCGCATGGTGTGTGTACGAATGCTTCGAGACAAAAGAGGGTGATCAAATATTCATCGGCATCACCAGCGACAATCACTGGGAGCGCTTCTGTAAGCGCTTCGGGCACGAAGATCTACTCGCGGACCCCAAGCTAAAAACCAACGAGGATCGCGTCGCGAATCCTGACCGCGTCCGACCACCGGTCGCCGTTGCCTGCAAGGCGCATACGAAAGCCGAGATGTGCGCGATCGCCGAGGAAATCGGCATTCCCTTTGCGCCAGTGGCGACGACGGAAGATCTCTACGATGATCCGCAGCTTAATGCCGGGGGGCGAATGTGTGAAACGATCCTGCCCAATGGCAAATCGGTGAAACTGCCGCGCATTCCAGTCGAAGTGGGAGACCATCAATTCGAATTGCGCCGGCAACCTCCCGAAATTGGCGAGCACACGCGCGAAGTGCTTTCGGAACTCGGTTACGATGAGAACGATGTCACGACGCTGGAGGAAAGCGGCGCAGTGAAATCACGTTAAAGCGCCGTATACCAATGGACGGAGGTCACTTCGAATTGTGTAGGTACGTGACGGCATGAATTGCGTGAAGAATATTACGATCAGATCAATCGCGGGATCGAGCCAGAAATAGGTACTTGCAGCGCCCGACCAGCCGTAAATCCCCGCATTACCGTATCCGACACGCACAGGATCGAGAACGACCGAAAAGCCGAGTCCAAAACCCATACCTCGCCAATCCAGCCCGCCGAAATTGGCGGCATCCATGTCCGCCATATCACCATCTAAGTGATTTTGAATCATCAAATCGACCGTCTCCGGTTTAAGGATTTGGATGCTCTCAAACGTTCCTCGGTTCCGGAGCATTCGGCAAAACCGTAAGTAATCGTCCATCGTGGACAGGAGGCCGCCGTTGCCCGATTTATAGTCCGGCACGACGAGATATCGGCTTTCGCTAGGTGTATCGATCGGATGGATGGGCCCACTTCCATCCCGCGAGTAATTGGCCGCGAAGCGCGGGATTTTATCCGGTGGCAAATAAAATTGGGTATCCACCATGCCAAGCGGTCCGAACAACTCATCTTGCAGGAACGCGTCTAGCGTCCTGCCGTCAATAGCCTCAACCAGGCGCCCAACGACATCGGTCGCCATGCTGTATTCCCAACGCGTTCCCGGCTCGAACAAAAGAGGCAGTTCGCCAAGTTTGTCGATAACCTTCGCCAATGTTCCTTCGCTGCGTGAGCCGTTGACACCCTGCGAAACGTATGTTTCCCGCAAGGGGTGCTCAGAGAAGGCCGGCAGGATCAAACCCGACGTGTGATTCAGCAATTGGCGAATAGTGATGCGTCCCGCAGCAGGCGTATGGAACCCGCCTGAATCGTAGATCCTCATGCCGGAAAATGCCGGGAGAAATCTTTCGACCGGATCATCCAGGTCGAACCGCCCCCTGTCGAAGAGCATCATCAAGGCGACGCTGGCCACCGGTTTGGTCATCGAATAAACGCGGAAAATCGTGTCACGTGCGATCGGTCTGCGAGTCTCCAAATCCTGAACACCTTTGAAGGCCGTGTAGAGTTCGTCCCCACCGCGCCACACGATCATCGAGCACCCAGCAATCTTTCCCGAATCGATGTAGTCTTCAATATACCGCTCAATGCGAATGCGGCCGGACTCCGATATTCGTGTGACTGCCATAGCAACCCGCTCTTCCAATGCCTTGCGAACTTAGTGCGCGAGGCATCGGAGGCCAAACCGTTTGATCGGAACGTGAAGCGTGTTGGCGAGAACGCAGAAGGAGATAGGTTTATGTTATTGCAAGCAGCTCAAACCGTATTCAAGGAATCGGGAGATGAATGACGCCTTCGATTTTTCCAACCGCCATAAGGACCTGATGGCGCGTGACGAAGAGTATGTCTTGGGGTGGCGGTTCGAACCCCGAATTATATTTAAACGAGGCGCCGGCGTTCAGCTCTTCGATATTGATGGTAATACTTACTATGACCTCAGCTCCGGAATGATGAGCCTGACGCTCGGACACTCGCATCCGGAATTGGTCGAAACAATCCGGGATATGGCGGATCGTTTCGTGCATCAATCGTCCTGGTTCACCAATCCGTGGGCCATCGAGTTCGCGGAACTTCTGGCAACCACGCTGCCGGGCGAACTTAAGATGACAAATTTTGCGGTCACCGGTTCCGAGGCGAACGAAATTGCCATGCGCATGGCTCTAGGCGCCACGGACGGTTTCGACATATGTTCGATGGTACGCGGTCTGCACGGCGGCTCGCTTGCCGCCGAGGCGATCACCTCGGTCGGCGGTGCGCGGCGACGCGGCCTCGGCCCGTTATCAATCCCCGCCCGCTCCAACTGTATCGTTCCCGCATTCTATTATCGGGCACCCGTCGACGATACGGATCAGTGGGATAAGATTAGTCTTCGTATGACCGAGGAGCTGATCGAGTACACAACATCGCAAGAGGTTGCCGCACTAATGCTGGAGCCTATCGCTGTTCCTGGTGGGATGATCGTGCCATCCGAGCGTTGGTTGAAAGGCATTCGTGAAATTGCAGACCGCTGGGGTGCGCTTCTGATATTTGACGAGTGTCAACTTGCTCCCGCCCGTCTCGGCACATTCTGGGGGTTTGAGCCTTATAATGTAGTACCGGACATCGTGACATTCGGTAAAGGGCTCTCCGCCGGTTTCGCTTTTTGCGGAACTGTGACGACACCAGAGATCGCGGAACGGACACGTGGCACCAAGGGTCTCCCATGGGCCGGAACCTATCCGCAAGATCCGCTCCCCGCAGCCGTTGCACTCAAGCAATTGCAGGTCGTACTGCGTGACGACCTTGCCGGACACGCTGCGAAAGCCGGGGCCTATTTGGAAACGCGGCTCGCAAAACTTACTGATAAGTATGAAAACATCGGCGATATTCGAGGGCGCGGCCTATACCGCATGCTGGATATCGTAACGGATCGCGAGTCCAAGGAACCCGACCCCGAATTGAGTGAAGCAATTCGCTATCACGCCCTTGCAGAAGGCGTCGTGATGATCGTGGTCAAGAACTATGCGCGCATCTGCCCACCGACCATCGTTACCGAGGCAGAGCTCGACGATATCGTTGGCAGGCTCGATACCGCCATCGCCCGCGCCGTTCGCGGCGACCCGGTGCCAACAAATATCTCCACCTCAAGTTCCCTTGCGACAAACAATTCTGCGAAAAGGAATTGACCAAGGCGATAATCTTCGACTGTGATGGCGTACTCGTCGACAGCGAGGTACTGGCGTTAGAAATCGAATTGAAAAGCCTGAAGGAAATCGGGTTGGCGTTCGACCTCAATGCATACCAGAAACGCCACTTGGGAACGACGTCGACGGAGTTCTTCCGCGAGGTCGAAGCGGATTACCGAGCCAAATTCGATGCGCCACTACCCTCTGATTTCCGTCCAAAGATCCGAGACCGTTATCGCGAAGCCTTCGCGACGCGCCTGCGTGCAATCCCCGGTGTTCACGATACCCTTGCGTCTCTCCAGGCAATGCTTGCGGTCGCCTCCGGATCATCACCTGAAGGTCTGGTACAAAAACTTCATCAGACCGGCTTATCGGAATATTTCGGCCAACACGTATATTCCTCGCATCAGGTTGAACGGGGTAAGCCTGCGCCCGACCTGTTTCTCTTTACAGCAGAATCGTTGGGTGTTAGGCCGGAAGCCTGCACAGTTATCGAGGACAGCGCGAAGGGGATAAAGGCAGCCGTGTCCGCAAACATGCGCGCCATTGGCTTTACTGGTGGCGGACACTGCGGACCGGGACACGCCGACAGCCTTCTTGCAGAAGGCGCAAACGCCGTCGTCAAACATATGCGTGATTTGTAGAATGTTGTTTGACATTTTGTCCGCATCACCCGCATACCCGGCTCTATCAAATTTACGGAGCATAACATGAGATTTGGCATACTCGGTGCGGGCGCGGTCGGCGGATATTTTGGCGCGAGGCTCGCGGAAGCAGGCGAGGACGTTGCTTTCATTGCGCGAGGTGCACATCTGGAGGCCATCCGGAACTCAGGGCTCCGCATCAAAAGCGAAAACGGGGACGCGTGCATCACGAACTCGCTTGCGACGGACAATGCCTCAGAGGTCGGACACGTTGATTTCATATTGTTCGCGGTGAAACTGTTCCAAACGGAAGACGCGGCCGAGTTTGCCAGGCCCATGGTCGGCCCCAATACCAGCTTTGTTTGCCTGCAGAACGGCGTGGAATGCGCCGATACGCTCTCGCGCATTCATGGAACCGAAAAGGTCTTAAACGGCGCCAGCTACATCTCCGCCGTGATCGCAGAGCCAGGCTTGATACGACAGACCGGGAAATTTTCCTCATTTTCTTTCGGTGAGGCAGATGGGTCAGATTCTGAACGCGGGAGGCATCTCAAGGAAGCTTGCGATAACGCCGGCCTCGCACCGACATTCTCAGACAAGATCGACGTTCTTGTTTGGATGAAGTTTGTGCGCATCGCCATGATGGCAGGCATTACCTCCGTCACTCGCAAACCCATCGGCGCGCTGCGGGAAGATCCGGATATTCGGCGGGTGATTGAAGCGGCCATCGCAGAAGCTATCGCTGTCGCGCGCGGCAAAGGGGTCGACCTTCCGGATCACGCAATGGCTCAGGAATTAAAACAAATCGATGATTTCCCCGCTCCTATGGTTGCTTCCATGGTCCATGACCTTACCGGTGGAAAACCGATGGAGCTGGATTGGATTAGCGGTGCCGTCTGTCGGTTTGGGCGCGAGGTCGGTATCCCGACCCCGACCCACGATGCATTCTTCGCTGCGTTGAAACCCTATAAGGACGGGGCCTGACACGAATTTGATTTTTCGTGCATACGGCTTAACCCCAAGGGACGACGAAAAAATGAAAAAAACGCCCACTGCCTCTACGCAGCAATGCAAAACAAGACCTGTATCAGGGGAACACCATGTCAGGAAAAGCGCCTTCCCGAACTGATACATTTTAAACGACCAATCGAGATCCACCAAACGATAGAGACACATTTTTGGATTCCAGTCGAAAGGGGGCTAGACAAGATGGGACGAGGTGCAGGCCAATATCTCGTAGTCGAAACTTTATGATCTGATCATTGATTTGCGGTAGCAGACGTTGGGTATCGCTACCTCAGACTGGTCATTCGACCGCATGGCGGGACCAACCAGTCGCGTCGCTGACGATTTATTCGAACAATACCGGGCGGCTGCGGAATAGCCCCCACATTCTGGGAGAAGAGAAGTATGACCGATGTGTCGGCGGCTGCGGCCGCACTTATC